>DASRUF010000131.1:0-3420 GCA_035655575.1 Bacteroidota bacterium
ACAAGCTGGACTGCGGTCAATACCGGGCTGACGACTACTGTGTCTTCTCTTGCCGTCTCCAGCACGAATCTCTTTGCAGGGACTGACGACGGTGTCTTTCTTTCCACCAATAGAGGCACAAGCTGGACTCAGGTCAACACCGGCTTGACGAACACTTCTGTCTCTGTCCTCAAAGTCAGTAGCACAAATCTCTTTGCTGGCACTTGGGGCGGCGGCGTCTGGAGACGACCATTATCGGAGATGATCACCTCAGTGCCCGCCGAAGGTGGGTCGACTGACTTGCCGATGCATTTCAGTCTTGACCAAAACTATCCTAACCCGTTCAATCCACAAACTGAAATTAAATATGAACTGCCAGAAGATGCCCACGTTATTATGAAAGTTTATGATGTTCTTGGTCGTGAATTAGCAACATTGGTGAATGAGTTTCAGCAGGCAGGGTATAAGGTAGCGAACTTCAATGCTACCAATCTACCGAGCGGAGTGTATTTTTATCGCTTACAGGCTGGTAAATTTGCGGATGTCAAGAAGATGCTTCTGCTCCGGTAAGTCTTGGTGCTATTTTCAATTCTTAATAAAAGCCGACTCGTTCTCACGGGTCAGTTTTCTGTTTTTACCTAACTTCCCGAAAGTACCCGTGCTTATTTTCTGTGCTGAAACGTTCGGGAAAGCAACATTCTATTTTGGAATCAAGGCGATTGCTTGCTTTTATAATTTCAATGAGTTATGTTTAGGCAATTTATTCGACGTGATGCATCACCATCATACATATCTGGTCATTCTCAGCATCCTCTCTTTGTTCATTCAATATTTAGCGATGGGAGGAAACTCACATCGGAGTTTAGTCGCATCGCGAGTTTCTTCTCCGCCGCAGATCGACGGTTACCTGAACGATGAAGAATGGAAGAATGCTGTTCCTGCCGGAGGGTTCCAACAATTCGATCCCGAAGAAGGTGCATCTCCTACTGAGCAAACAACAGTCATGGTTCTTTATGATGATCATGGTATATATGTCGGTGTGATGTGTTACGATTCTCAGCCTGATCTCATCGTAAAAAAATTGACACGCCGAGATAGAACTTCGGAAGCGGATCGATTTTCTGTCATTATCGATTCGTATCATGATCATAATACCGCATTCCTTTTTAGTGGATCTGTTTCTGGAGTTCAGACAGACGGTGTATTATCGCAAGATGGACGTTCATATGATATTCAGTGGGATGCTATCTGGTCCTATGCAGCCCAAATTAATTCAAAGGGGTGGTCAGGAGAATTTAGAATTCCATTCAGCGCCCTACGCTTTGCTAAACAAGATAGCGAATACGTTTGGGGAATAAATTTTCGTAGATATATCGCTCGTAAGGGTGAAACCGATGAATGGGTATTGGTAAGACGAACAGAAGTACCGCCCGGCACAATCTCACCGGTTTCCACGATGGGACATCTTTCAGGTATGGTCAATATTCATCCTCCACTTCATATTACTATTATGCCATATGGAGTCTCAAAGGCAAGTTACTTTGGCTACTCCTCGCCGACGTCATTACGGAAGGAATTTATTGGTACTGGTGGAATCGATCTGAAATATGGTCTATCTCATAATTTTACATTCGATCTCACAGTCAATCCCGATTTTGGTCAAGTTGAAGTCGATCAAGCTGTTCTCAATCTGACGGTTTTTGAAACTTACTATCCCGAGAAGCGACCATTCTTCCTCGAAGGCTCTCAAATATTTTCCTTTGGGGATTTTTTCGATCAACGCCAGCTTCGATTATTTTATTCACGTCGAATTGGGAAGCGTCCAGCTCAACCATTCGAAAGTTTCGATCCTACGTATTCGTTAGTGGAGAGTCCAGCGACGACCACAATTTTGAGCGCCGGGAAATTAACGGGAAAAACCGACAACGGTCTTGCAATTGGATTGTTAACAGCGGTGACTGAAAAAGAAAATGGTTTCGCCGAAAATTTGCTTGGACATCGAATACGAGTATTGTTCGAACCACAGGCGAGCTATAATGTCCTTCGATTAAAGCAAGATGTTCTTGGAAATTCTTCAATTGGATTCATTGCAACTGGTGGGTTTCAAGAGTTCAAATCCCCTATAGCGAGCGGCGGGTTCGACTGGAACTTCAGATCAAATGATGGAATGTATGTGATGGATGGCTATCTGGCTGGTTCAACTTTGACAGTCCCATCAGGTAATAAACTCGATGGCGGTACTGGGCGGATTGGGTTTGGAAAACTCGAGGGAGAACATTGGCTTGCAGCTACGACGTACGATTACACAACAAGGAATTTTCAAATCGACGACATTGGATTTTTTAATCAACCTCAGGAACACGGTGGATATACTCAACTCTTGTATAAAGAGAATTTTGCAAGATCACCTCTGAGACGATACAGTGTAACACTCCAACCAGATTATCGGTGGAATTGGGATGGAATTAACACACTGAAATCGATTGAATTTGGGAGCTCATTGGAATTTACTAATTTCTGGTTTTTTGTGGTTAACTACATTCGTCACTTTCGCAGCTTTGATGATGCGAATCGTGGTATAGTTGGTTTGTATCATCGACCCGAGAAAAATATTTTTATCTCGACACTCCAAACAGATAACAGAAAGTCAGTAGTTCTGTCCACACATACGGGTTTTGAAAATTCCACTAAAGGATCACGAACATTCTATAATGTTTTACAATTCACACTTCGACCAACTTCGTGGATTGAGCTATCACCCGGATTTACCTTTATTAGGACGAGAAATGAAGAAGCATGGGTTTTTCCTCTCTACACGACTGATGGATACAATCTGTTCGGCGATCGCGATATCGATCAGCATGACTTTTTTCTTCGAGGTACTGTGACGTTAACTCGGAATTTAACAATGCAATTTTATACACAAGTTTTCCTTGCGAAGGGACAATATTCGAATTTCAGAAAACTTGTCGGCTCAGAAGAATTGATCACCTTCGATTACTTCAATTCCCCGGGGTATACTCCCACCGATTTCAATGAGCAGACGTTTAACGCTAATTTCGTAATGCGGTGGGAGTTTTTGCCAGGAAGTACTTTTTATTTAGTCTGGACACAATTTCGCTATGGTGATGTGAAAATCTATGATAGAAGTTTGTCAGAAAATTTTTCACATACTTTTAAGCTGCCGATGGATAATGTGCTACTCGCAAAAATGAGCTATTGGTTCAGCTTATGAGAATCTGATTTATCCGCCGCTTTCTCTCCTCGATAATAGAAATCTATCGTGGTATATCAGCTCAGAATCATTAAAACCGTCATTTTCCCTAACCGTTTTCCTCAGGTTTAATAATCTCTACGAGTTATCAACAAGTCATCGATAACTATTTTCAATCTTCATCGTAAATGTCTCTTGGGGCGTGTCAACGACCACCGGGGAAAAAG
>DASRUF010000132.1:0-8434 GCA_035655575.1 Bacteroidota bacterium
TTATCACGCTTGTTGTCGAAGACGTGGACAACGTTGAGATGAGGGTTGCCTTCGACAACTTCACGACTTGGCTTTTCGGTGAGGAAATCTATCTGTGCACCCGGAAACGCAGCTCTCAGGCTTTTCAAGACAACAGTAGAGAGCAGCACATCACCGATTGCACGGAGCTTAATTACAAGGATTTTGTGGATTTGAGAATGGTCTATCGCCATTGCATTGCTTGTTTCTATATTCAATCCTGAGTATCGAAACAAGCAATGCAATGGCGATAGACCATTCTCAAATCCATAAAATCCTTGTCATTAAGCTTCGCGCAATCGGTGATGTGCTGCTCTCTACTGTTGTCTTGAAAAACCTGAGAGCTGCGTTTCCTAATGCACAGATCGATTTCCTCACAGAAAACCCCAGTCGTGAAGTTGTCGAGGGCAACCCTCATCTCAACATTGTCCACGTCTTCGATAACAAGCGTGATAATGGGATGAGTCTCATCTGGAAGGTACGTCACCAAAGGTATGATCTTGTCATAGATCTCTTCGGCAATCCTCGAAGTGCGCTTGTGACGTATTTCAGCGGAGCAAAATACCGCGTCGGCTATCGTTTCAAGTGGCGGCAGCGTTGCTACAATATTGTTGTTGAGCCACGTGGGGGAGAAGTTCATAACACCGACTTTAATTTGGATGCATTGCGCGCCATGGGTATCTCAATCAGCGATCGGTCTATTCACTTTCCATTGATACGAGAAGTGGAAAATTTTGCGGAGGAATTTTTTTCTAAAGAAAAGCTGCAAGGGAAATTCGTGGTCGCAGTAAATGCCGGCGGCGGATGGTACACCAAACGATGGCGTCCTTCTCAATTTTCCGCGTTAGGTGATAAGATTGCCAATGAACTCGGTGCGGAAATACTTCTCACCTGGGGTCCCGGTGAAAAAGAGGATGCCGAGCAAATACGCTCGACGATGAATCACAGAGCCATCCTTATCCCGGCTTGCAACTTAAAGCAGTTGGGAGCAATCATCCATCGGTGTTCTGTCTTCATCACAAACGATTCCGGTCCAATGCATATCGCTGCAGCAGTCGGAACTCCCACGGTTGCAATCTTTGGACCTACCAATCCCGATCTTCAAGGACCAGTGAGTGATAATAATGAGATTGTTCGGAATGAACGGCTTGTATGCTTGGGATGCAATTTTACAAAATGTCCGATTGGAAATCCTTGTATGGAAGAATTATCGGTTGATGAGGTTTTCACCGCTTTTCAAAAGTTAGTTGAAAAAAACCAATTAGCATATCAGCTATCGGAGAGAGGATGAAGAAGAAAATAAAAAAAAGGTCAACGAAATCGAAGCTTCAGATTCCCGATTGCAAAAATTTTACGGGGTATAAACCTTGTGTGCCGGGGGAAAATTGTTTGGATGAATGTATTGATCCGCAACCGATAGGAACAAAAATACTGATCGTCAATCTCGAAGCGATGGGTAATGTTTTAGTCACAACGACATTATTACCTGCAATCAAACGGAAATATCCGACAAGTTCAATCTCATGGATTACACATCAAAATGCCTATCGTTTGCTCGATCATAATCAGTACATCGACAAGGTATATGCTTGGGATCCGGAAAGCTGGATGAAGCTTCAAGCAATGCGATTTGATTTGGTTATGAATATTGATAAATCGGTTCACGCTTGTGCCCTTACAATGTCACTGAATGCGAAGAAGAAACTTGGCTATGGTCTTAATAAAAACGGTGTTATCATCCCGTTGAATAAAGAAGCTGAGCATAATTATCGTTTAGGGCTTGACGATCATCTAAAATTTCATGTCAATGAAAAATCGAATTCTCAGCTTCTCACTGAGGCGATGGGCTTGAAGTACGGGCGGGATGAATATGTTTTGAATCTATCAAAGGAAGAATTAGAATTTTGTCAACAGTATAGACGGGAAATATTGAGCCAGCATCAAGCATCCAGGGTTCAGTCTTCAGTACCCAGTAATCAGTATCCAGTTATTGTTGGCTTCAACACGGGTTGCTCGCTACTCTATCCCAACAAGAAAATGACAATAGATCAGCACGTTATTCTCATCAATGAGCTTTCAAAGCGTGGCAATATTCGATTAGTATTGCTTGGTGGTCCTGAGGATACTGAGCGTAATTCTGAAATCGTTAGGCAGGTTGGTGATGAAGTTATTACTACCCCTACAACGGAAGGCGTGCGGCGAGGCATCTGCTACGAAAATATTTGTGATTTTGTCATTACTGGTGATTCATTCGGGATGCATGTCGGCATCGGGTTGAAAAAATTTATTATCGCATGGTTTGGTGTTAGCTGTTCGCAAGAGGTCGATCTCTTCGACCGAGGGATCAAATTACTATCCGAGGATTTAGCTTGTTCACCATGTTGGAAGCAAGTATGTCCCTACAACCTTGAATGTATTCAGATGATCGATTTGGAGAGGATTGTGAGAGAAGTCGAGGTGTACAAGCAGAAGAAGGTGTCCTAGATTTCAACACATGCCGCATAAGAAATATTGATTTTGCTTTTAGATTTTCCTATAATATTCCTGTATGTCATTAGTAAAAGAAAAGAACAGCACTAATCTTAAGCATAAACGGGTAAACAACAAGAAGCTCTTGACTCAGCGCAACGCTTCGGCTGATCCATGGCAAGCAGTCAGAGGGATTTTGAAGGACAAAGGGATTAGCCCAACGGTCTATCAAAGGAAGACACGGCGCAGTTGGGATCGATAACTTCTCTTGATGTTTACACTTGATACCAATATCCTCATCTCTTATTTCAATGATGAACCAAGAGTAGTAAACCAACTGCTTGAGTGGCGAGATGCAGGAGAGGGATTTTTCATATCTGTGATTACTGAACTAGAAGTTTTATCCCTTCCAAGGTTAACTGCAGAAGAACTTACCACCATTCAAAACTTTCTGCAACAATTTACTATTATCCCGCTCGATTCACACCTAAGCAGGATCGCCGCGGAAATACGCCGTCTTACGAAACTTGGTCTCGGTGATAGTGTTATCGTTGGGACTGCAAAGCTCACCGAATCCACTTTGGTTACCCGAGACAGAGAGATCATGAAGAAAACAGCAAGTGTGATTGAGATTCAGTCGATCTAGTGATGAGAAGAAAAGGGAATATCTGGATATTTTTGGTGCATCCAGATGATTGATCTGGGGCGGATTGTAAGAGAGGTGGAGAATTTTGTTCTTAAGAACAAAGAAAATTGGTTCTGAGGTAAACCTTGTCTATATTATAAAGTTCATAGAAAGAGATATTGATGGGTATTACGGTTTTGAAATTAGAAGTCGGGAATCCGGCGCGACCAGAAGTAACCAAGGAATTGGAATTCCTCATAGATTCAGGTGCAATTTACTCGGTTGTACCAGAGACGATTCTTGAATCATTAGGGATCAAGCCGTTGGCTCAGGAGGAGTTCAGGTTAGCAAATGGTGAAACGATCGTTCGAAAGAAAGGCATTGCGTTGTTTAAGTACGGCAGCAAGATTGGTGGCGCCGACGTCATATTCGGTGAACCGGACGACAGAATATTGCTTGGAGCATTCACTCTTGAGGCACTGGGTTTAGCTCTTGATCCACTTAAACGTGAACTAAAACCATTGCCGATGATCCTTGCGGGGTACAGGAGAGCCTAAAGCTGAATTTCCTTCCTCTTCATTAGCTCATTCTCCTCGATAGTAACTTACACGTCTCCACGAGTTTGATAAACTCTCTGCGGTAGCCTTCTTCATCAAGTCCTTTCGAGCTTTTTGCCAATTTGATAACGCCGTCGAATGTTGAACTTCCTTAGGATTTTGATTCTCTCTTCACGGTTATTTTTTGTCGCTCTTTTCATGATTTTCAAAGTACTCCTCCCAACTCATGATTTTGAAATGATTTTCTCCAAGGAATTTGAGAATGGGTAAAAGCTTATCTGCACTAAAATACCCAGACACTGATGTTATTAGCTCACCATCGGGTTCGAAGAAGAGTGTCGTCGGATAACCAGTAACACGAAAAGACCGCGCAAGCGTTTTCTCCGATCCAGTTTTTCCTTTATAGGTTGCAGTCGCATCTGATTCTGCGTTAAGCTTTACAGTCACATAATTCTCATTCAGATATACAGCAACTCTTTGATCGGTAAATACATCTCTATCCATCCGTTTGCACCATCCGCACCAAGTAGTGTACACGCTGACAATAATTTTTTTATCTAGCTTCTTTGCCGCTGCCAGACCCGAATCGAAAGACATCCATTGTATTTCGACTTTGTCGCTGCCGAGCAGCAAGGTCGGGATGAATACAGATATGACAAAATATAAAGCTATATGTGATGAAATTTTATTCATCGAAATAAATCAAACTAAGTTAAGCAAAATTGCTGGATTAACAAAATGCTGTTTAAAATTCGAATCCTAATGAAATCGTGTGTGTTGATCCTAATTGATATCGAAATGGAACATAGGCATAGTCGATTCGAAGAATATCATGCTTTATTCCAACACCCATTGATAAGTTTTTGGCTTCAAAACCAGATTGGTATCCTGTCCGAACAGCGAATGAATTTTTATAATTGAATTCAACGCCGAATTGTCCATGTACGTCGTCCTCACCTGTGAATTTAACAATTTCGGATACAGCAGTAAGAATTCCGTCAAGACTGTTGATCCTCATTTCGTAAGAACCACCAAAGCGCACAATTGTAGGTAATTTGGATGATTCTTCTCTTAATTTGTCCATCGAGCCTATGTTGTTAACAGCAATTGCAAGATTGATGTCGAATGGTGTTTGGTATAATGCACCCATATCTATTCCATATCCTGTTGCCTCATCGATGAAAATCTTTTCATAGAGATACTTTCCCGTTAGACCAAAACTTAAAGATGGATTTACCTTGTATGACGCCGCAATGCTCATCGCAGCATTTCGGGATGTAAACGTTGCTAATGCCGGTCCGGGAATATTCCTGATTTCGATGTTATCTACGCTTGAAAGATATATTCCTACACCAAAAGAAAACTCATCGATAGACGTTGTAGCTCCAAGAAATTCACTTCTTGTATCTTGAATCCATTCCTTGTGCATCAAGAGAAGCTGTGAGTTTTTGGAGAGGGAGAGCGTGGCTGGATTGTAGTGAATGGCTGTTGGATCATTTGCAATTGGCGAGTATGCCTCGCCCATACCAAGTGCCCGTGCACCTACCCCTAATTTCAAAAAGGTTAAGCCAACTGAACCATTCTGTGCAAATCCAGTTGCAGTAAAAAACAATATCGCGAATAGAATGTCTTTATTTTTCATTACTCAAAACATCGTTGTGAGGGTGATAATATGTATGCCATGCGGTGAATAAGGTTCAAATACATAAGCGTAGTTCAGCTCTGGTACAATTCCATTAAAGGAATTTTTGATGGAAAAACCAAACGATGGTTTTGCACCGGTGGCAGAATTGTGAAGTTCCCAGCGGTCGATACCACTGCGGAGGGTGAAATTTTCAGTGAGATTGAACTCTGCTCCAAATCGGATAATATTTGTTCCATCTGAGGCGTTTTGGAATTCAAGACCTACGGTACCGAGCTTAGGAGACAACGAATATGCTAATGCAATCCGCCGCAAATTTGGGAACTTATCTTCAGTTGTCTTGCCCATTTGATCATATACGGCTTTTGTATCCCATTTATATTTCGAATTTATGTCTTGTAGAATTCCACCGAGAGAAAGATTATTTGTGATTTGTACATAAATTCCGATATCAAAGCCAACAGTCGTTGAACTAACTTCATCAAATAATTTACTGTAATAGAGCTTAAACGTTACTCCCAATGATAAGCGATCCTCGATACGATTAGCAAATGTAAAAAAGAATTGATTCTCTGTCGTAGAGTAATCCTCCGTGTGATAACCATCGGCATCTCGTCCATCGATATTTTTTACCCCAGCATTTATCAATCCAACAGAGACACCTGCATTGGGTTTGATAGCTTGAGTGTAACTGATGAAGTTGAGATATCGATCGAACGAAAGGATACCAAATGTAGCAGATGCAGCTCGATATTCTGAATATGCAGCGAGTGCTGGATTATAATATGTGCTGATATTCCCACTGCTCACTGCCGTCAAAGCATTACCCATTCCGATCCCTCTTGCTCCAGATCCCATTCGTGTGAAAGCACCTGCTGATCCACCGAGTTGTGCGCGGCAGATGTGAGATGCCAATATCATAAGCACGAGTGTTATTACGATGATTTGTAGTTTATTGAAGAACAAATATTTTTCCGAATAAAGGTTCATCGTTTTCAATTTTAATTCTGTAGAAATAGACTCCGTTGGCAACAAGTCTTCCATCATCTGTACGACCATCCCAGAGTTCATCGATTTCATATGCGCTGGAACGCTGAGCGCCATTGATGAGTGATCGAACTCGATTCATGCTGTAATCAAATATATCGATACTTACAGCTTGAGACGGGGTGAGTTGATTTGGATTCATATGTTGTGTTGAGTAATGAATCCTGACTGATTCGAAATTTGGAGAAAATGGATTGGGGTATGAATAGGTGGACTTTGTAGTTCCGACTGGTTGGTATCTTCGGTGAATTACCCAAGATGATCCAAATGGTTGCGATGCATTATCAATCGTGCTTGCTATGCCATCGTCAGTACCAATCCACACCGTATCTCCCATGATGTCAACTGTGTAAACCTTTGGAGAGACGATAATTTGTCTTCGAGCAGGATCACTAATTGTCGAAAATTTGAGGAAGCTTAATCCTGCATCAACTGTTCGATAGATACCTGCCTCAGTCGCGATATAGGCGATAGAGTCTTTAAATGCAAAATCGTATGCACGAATTCCATGCAAAATATTCTTCCAAAGCCTACCACCATCTTCGGTATAACTTACACCGAATTGCTCATCAGGATCATCAGCTTTCCAGTTTGTGGTCCAAATCCGGCTGATACCTTGAGAGCGTTGTTCGCCAATTGCGATAACCCAATTCCCGAGTATCGGAGACGCTTGGTTATTGCGATTGAATTTTACCCAACTAATGCCGCCGTCTGTAGATTTATTTATGCCACCGGCAGTACCACACCAGATGGTATCGTTATCGACTGCGTGAACAGCAAAAGCTAATAGATTATTATGACGACGTGGGTCGAAGCGCTGGAAAATCCTCTGTTGTTTCAGTGTGTCGTTCATCGCGTATGTCCAGAGAGTATCTGTTGGCCTTATCGAGTTAAGATTGTCAAAAGGCAATAGGATTCTTTGCCATGTCTGACCTTGGTCTGTGGATTTTCTCAGTCCACTTGCCCAACTTGCAACCCAGGTAGTTCTTGGCGAAAGGGAAACGTCGAAGGTAACATTTTGTTCCGGAACAATCACAGGTAGAATTCTCAGGGAATCATTTATACCGTACGATATGATACTATCAGCACGTTGGTCAACTGGCTGATTCACATGTAGCCAGGTGACGCCAGCATCGGTCGAGACCGCGTAACCGCTACCGGTCTGGACGCTACCTTCATTCAAATCTTTTTCATAACCCATAGCTGCCCAGATCGTATCGTCTCTAATATCAATTGCAAAAATCCCATCTTGTGTGAATGCGGAGTCCGAGCGGAAACTCAACCAAGATTTTCCTCTATCGGCACTCCTCGCCAATCCTTTGTTTGTTCCGAGCCATATCACTGAATCAGAAATTTTTATTTGAGAAACACTATTGCTTGGCGGGAGGGAAGCATTTGTATTGGTTGTTCCGATCTTAAAATTTTTGAGCAGTTGCTTTTGTGATAACGCGAGCTGAGCATAACTAAATATAAAAACAATAATCAACGGGCGAATCAACCCTCTTAGAGGCTTCCTCATGGATTGATTACTACTGTGTGTTTTAGGGAATCGCTGAATGATCCGACGTTATCCTTTGCTTGAAATAAGAACACCTGTTCGCCCAACAATGCACTTTGATCGATTTGAACTAGACGGGAATATGTTCCATCTCCTGAATGTGAGTCACCGTGTATTGCGATCTCACCGTCATCGTACATAGTAATGGTATTACCTGAGGAGGGGAATATTCTCTTGAAAAATACTTGGTTAACATCTCCGAGTCCATCAGAGTCATTCACAGTTACCGTAAATACGACCAATTCGAATCCAACAGTTGGACGTCGTATGGTATCGGGAGCTATTAAATTGGATGTTTGAGGAATGCTATTGTTTCGAGAAATCAATAAAGTGACTTGATAGGAATTACTTATTAAATTTGAATGATCAATGGAATAAGTTTCCACTAGATAGGGTCCGATTTGCGAACGGCTGATAATGAAAGATATTTTAGAAGAATAAAAGGAGTTTGAAGTCTCTGCATCAGCCATCAACTCGCCAGATGCAATAATAGTTGACGTCCCCGGTCGATATATGTT
>DASRUF010000133.1:0-3593 GCA_035655575.1 Bacteroidota bacterium
ATAATGACCTGTGCTCCATCCTCAGCCAAAATATACGGCAATGGAAGATGCCAGAAATCTTCACAAATCAAAACGCCAAGTCTGCCAACCGATGAATTAAACGCATTGACAGTTTTACCTGGGCTAAAATAGCGAAGTTCCTCAAACATCCCGTAAGTGGGCGGATAAATTTTTCTGTGGGTCGTAGTCGCTTTACTCTTTTCGATCAACACTGCCGAGTTGTGAATACCAAAGACATCAGATTCCTCAACACATCCCAGAATGACGGATATATCGTTGCTCTCCTTCAGGATTGGAGAAAGTAATTTTGTGTCTTTTATCCTCAATGCCACATCCCAATTCATATCCTTAATTGAATAACCACTTAAACTCAATTCAGGAAACACGACGAGATCAGCACCACCCTGCTTCGCTCTTTTGATAAACTCGACATGCTTCTTAATATTTCTTGTTTGATCGCCAAGAATACTATCGATTTGTGCTAAGGCGATTGTAAATTTCATATTCATGGTTGACGTAGTGATGGGATACGTGTGACAAGGAATTCCTGCATTGCATAACATTCAAATGCGAAAGGGATGAAACCAAGATACCCTAACAATGGCATCTCGAATAATTTAGGACCGACGAAGGAAATCGGGATGAGATAGACCCATTTTGCAATTGCCCAATAATTCCAAAACTCCCACAACAAACCACAAATCAATCCCGATAACACGAGCGCAAGCACAATCGATGGATTGCCTCGTTTCAAATTGCCAAGTACCGATTGACCACGGTGTTTATAATTATATGGATCCAAAATAAAAAAGAATCCCAACCACACCAAAGCGAACAGTTTCGATGCGATTGACCGATCAATAATAAGCGGCACAGTCAAGCATAGAACACCCAGGATCACCCAAGTCACGATCAGGCGATTCGTAACACCCCATGATGTATGCTGTTCTTTCCCAATGAGTCCATGAAGAAATTCCGCCGTTTCAAGAACAGCAGGAAAAATTGTTGCAAACGACCATCCATACCCTATAAACCGAAAGATATCATTTTCAGGAAGTCCGATGTATTCCCAATTTTGTAGATACAGATTATACGCTTCAAAAATTAACCAACAGAGGATCGACCATAAAAGCATCGCAATAAATTCACGTCGGCGAGACACAATCAATGATTGACCGTGCAAGCGTAGATTAACACCATCGATGAAGAGAATGTATCCCGTCCAAACTAACGGGGTGAAATAGAGACCAACGATTGTTACATCGAGGTAAAGCAGCAATTCGGAAACGAGAATGATCGCCATCCCCACCAGAGCATATCGGGGCAACTTCCATTTCGATGTGAGTGGAATGGTGACGTGTGAAATTGACTCCATCAGGAAAGATCGATCATCTTGATATCTTTTATATACTTGATTGTTTTATCGACCTTCAATGATTTGACCCTCGAGAGTTTATCGAGCATGCGGATGACATTGTCATTAATCATTTTTACATAGAGTTTCTGTGAATCTGCTGTAAAATGTTCTTTAAGTTTCAATGCGATGGTATTCATCTCTTTGAGGGGATTTTCTAAATCATTGAGGAATAAAGCAAGGGTTTCATGTATTGCTTTGAGCCGCTGTTGACTCACTTCGACATCGAGGAGATTTTTTCTTAAACGTCGTTTCTCGATAACGTTTATAATTGTTTTGGGCAGTAATGGCGTGGAGATTTCTTCCTTCACGAGATAATCCTCAACACCTAATTTCATGACTTCAACTGCCAACTCGAAATCTTTGTTAACGGTAAGAAATATGATGGGCACATCATACTTTTTTTGTAAGATTTCTTTCGTGATGTCTAAGCCATTCTTACCCGGTAGAAAATAATCCATGAGAACGATATCGATGGATTGATTCGCTTGAAGCTCCGCCATAGCGTCGTTATAATTTTCCTTCCAGATCACATCGAATTTTTCTTTATCAAATCGTTGCAGAAATACTTGAACGAGTTTTGCAAAATCTTTATTGTCTTCGATGAGAAGGATGTGCATTTTTTCGTCTCCCATAAGATTAATTTCCTTGCATGCTCTTAGACTTTCGGAAGCGTGAAATAAAAAATCGAGCCTTTTTCTAATTCGGATTCTACCCAAATCTTTCCGTCATGTGCTTCAATAATTTTTTTAACGATCGCAAGTCCAGCTCCACTACCCTCATACTCTTCATGGCGATGCAAGCGTTGAAATATCAAAAAAATCTTTTCCCTAAATTCTTTGTCGATACCGATTCCATTATCTTTCACATGGAAAAGATAAGCATTATTTTCATAATTGTGAAACCCAACTTCGACAATCGGCTGAGTTTGCTTATTAAATTTTATGGCATTCCCGATGAGGTTTTGAAACACTACTTTGAGACGTGTTTCGTTTCCAAGAACATGAGGCAGGTCTTCGGGAATACGCAGTTGTACACTTTTCTGCCTGACGATGAATTCCATGTCCGTTCTAACCTCATCGATTACCTTTTTAATCGAAACAGCCTTGAATGTTTCAGAGGGACGACTAACGCGAGACAATATAAGAAGATCATCAATCAACCCTTTGAGTCGAGTTGTCGCCCCAATAATTGAATCGAGATATTCTCTCCCTTCTTGTTGAAAAATATCCTTATAATCAGCTTGTAAAATTCTTCCGAACCCCTCAATACTTATTAATGGCTCTTTGAGATCATGTGATACGATGTACGTGAAATCATCGAGTTCTTTATTCCTTTGTTGTATCTCAAGGGAATCTTCTCTTACCTGATTAAAGAGTTGGATGCGGTCAATAATAGTACCGATTTGTTGGGCAAGCGGGTAAAACAATTGAACATGTTCCTCCGAAAAGGCGTGAGGTTCGTTGCTAAAAAGATTTAACGTAGCAAATGGCTTTCCTTTCAGCTCAATCGGTAATGAAAGTTGCGAACGCTTATCATTCAACTGAGGCTGCGTGGGAAGATATTTGTCTTCAACGTTGAAATCATAGACGATGATTGGTTTATTCGTCTGAATCGCACGACTCGATAACGTTTGTTCAATCGGTTTAACAAGGTGAGAAGTCGAAGAGGACAGACTCGTTGTTGCGAAAGTGGAGACCGATTTCGCATCACTGGAAAGCAGCTCAATGGATATTTCATCGCAAGCAATGACATCTTTGATTTCAGTTGTAATGACATTGAATATGGTAGTAAAGTCCATAGTTTTATTTGCATCATTCACAATGCGGTTGATCATTTCGATTTGCTTATTCCGTCGGCGGAGGTCATTAGTAAGCTTCGTTCGCTCCGAGATATTTCGCGCAATGTTCAACATCGCAATTTGCTCTCCCATGGAATTCCGAAACAACGAGGTACTTAGACTCATTGGGATATGGTTGCCATCTTTGGTTCGCCACGTCATATCGAAATCGTGAAGTACGTTTCGTTCGCGGAGGTTCGCGATCCACAATACAAATCGTCCCATCTCATCCTCCACGAGCCATGGATAGGGGAACTCACTTCCAACAGCTTCAGAACGATCGTAACCCAGTATCTTCAGAAATGCGCGATTAACCTGTATAACATTACCTTTAAGATC
>DASRUF010000134.1:0-8340 GCA_035655575.1 Bacteroidota bacterium
ATATCATTGATACCAATCGGCTCAACTGAGTAGAACGGCTCGCCATACTTTGCACCGATTTGTTGTCCGTAATATTTCATCCTCGTCTCCATAAAATCGAGGAATGATCTTTGACTCAGGAAGGTTTCAGGCTCATTGGAATTGGGATTGTAAAATTGCGATCTGTGTGACTTGATCGCATCAACTCGGGTCGTATAAAAATCTGAAATATCGACTATGAACGATGGGACAAACTCATACTTTTGCATGTAATGGAAATAGTGGTGAGGCCGCCAAGGTTTTTGTTTTTTCCCATCGAGTTTCGTTTCGATTTTGTATAGCCCTGAGTAAAACCATGCCTCGCGACAGAGATAGTGGGCGTGTACGTGATCAGGATGCCGCTCATGCCAATGTGGGATGAGGATAATTTTCGGTTGATATTTTCTATAGATTTGGATCAGCTTCCGTCTGTTTTGCTCGTTAACTTCGAATCTGCCATCCTGAAGATGAAGGTTTTCCCTGACCTGAACTCTTAATATTTTACGAGCTTCTTTCGCTTCTTTTGCTCTGATGATGCGAGAGCCGCGAGTTCCCATTTCGCCTTCGGTCAAATCGACGATGCCGACCTTATATCCCAATGCCACACATTTAGCGACTGTTCCACCACAAGCTAATTCGACATCATCGGGATGAGCGCCTATGGCGAGAAGATCGAGTACCATTGTTTCTCCATGATTGGTTAAAAAATATTTCTGACAATATAGAGAAACGAGAGAATAATTCCAACGATTTGATTCTCACCGACCTAATAGATATATTTTTCTTGATGAAAGTAAATCAATCAGTCCTCACTGTCAGTGAACTTACCCGACGCGTCAAATCTACACTCGAAGTCAATTTCAGCGACGTCTCGGTGCAAGGTGAGATATCCAATTTTAAACGACATTCGTCGGGGCATCTTTATTTCACGCTCAAAGATGAGAACGCTCAGATTAGTGCCGTAATGTGGCGTGGACGTGCAATGAATTTGTTCTTCACACCACAAGATGGGATGAAAGTCATTGCTCGAGGTAAGCTCACTGTGTATGAAATACGGGGAGTCTATCAGATCGACGTAGCTCAAATTCAACCGCTCGGAATTGGTGAGCTTCAACTTGCGTTCGAACGATTGAAGCAGAAGCTTTCAGAAGAAGGACTTTTCGATGCCGAATATAAGCTGCCACTTCCCGCTTATCCTGAACGCATCGGCATTGTTACGTCGCCGACAGGTGCGGCAATTCAGGATATTATAAATATCATTTCAAGAAGATTTCCTGCTGTTGAATTAATATTATATCCTGTTAGAGTTCAAGGAGTTGGCTCTGCTTCAGAAATCGCTTCCGCGATAAGGGATTTTAATACGTATGGGAAGATTGATGTCATGATTGTTGGCAGGGGAGGAGGATCCTTGGAGGATCTCTGGGCTTTCAATGAAGAAATTGTCGCGCGAGCAATCTTTGACTCGAAGATTCCCATCATCAGCGCAGTTGGTCATGAGGTTGACTACACGATTGCAGATTTTGTTG
Organism: Bacteroidota bacterium; assembly: GCA_035655575.1. GTDB lineage: Bacteria > Bacteroidota > Ignavibacteria > UBA10030 > SZUA-254 > DASRUF01. Next base: position 1,545 of record DASRUF010000134.1, read on the forward strand.
CCGATATGCGTGCGCCTACGCCATCCGCTGCTGCTGAAATGGCGGTCCCCGATCAAAGCGAAGTTGTTGAAATTCTTCGCAATTTTTACTATACTTCAGAACAAATCGTTGGTGAAAAATTGACTTTTGAAAAACAACAGATTAATGCTCTCTTGCAAAGTTACTCATTCCATCGACCACATGATTTGATTCATCAACATTCGCAACGGTTAGATGAGCTTCAGCACACATTAGGACGATCTGTAAGACAACATTTCACAATCATCCAGCAAAGGATTGATTCATTTCAAAAACGTCTGTTATCTGTAAATCCAAAGGTAATACTTGAAAGGGGCTATGCCATCGTGTCAAGAGATGGTAAAATCATCAGTCGAGCAGGAGAACTTCATAAAAATGAATCGATTGAAATGACCTTTCATGATGGTGATGTGCCTGCCATAGTACAATAAAGGGGTAAGTTTTAGTGACCAAATCTACGACAAAAAAGACAGAGGGTTTTGAAGACTCATTGAAACGCTTAGAAAAAATCGTTGAAACATTAGAACAAGGAAATACTCCTCTCGACGAGGTTATGAAAATGTACGAAGAAGGAGTGCATCTTTCTAAGCAATGTCTCGATCATTTATCTCGTGCTGAATTGACATTGAAGCGATTGAGTAAAGATATAAAAGGTAATTTTACATTATTTGATGAGAAGCTGGAGGAGTAGGTGAAGTATGATTGGTGAGAAATACAAATATCTTACTCAGATCGATTCCCCATCAGATTTACGGAAACTTACAGTACCCGAACTCAAAACTGTTTGTACCGAACTTCGGGAATTTCTGATCGACACGATTTCGAAGGTCGGGGGTCATTTCGGTGCGGGACTGGGCACAGTGGAGCTTGCGGTTGCCCTCCATTATGTTTTTAATACCCCGGATGATAAGCTCGTGTGGGATGTGGGCCATCAGGCATACCCGCATAAAGTCATTACAGGGCGTAGGAACGATCTTCAAACAATTAGACAGCTTGGCGGCATTAGCGGGTTCTTAAAACGATCTGAGAGCGTTTACGACACATTTGGGGCGGGTCATGCAAGCACCGCAATGTCTGCTGCGCTTGGGATTACCGTTGCACGAGATTTAGCAGGCGAAAAATTCCGAGTTGTTGCAGTCGTTGGCGATGGGGCGATGACGGGTGGAATGGCTTACGAAGCCATGAACAACGCCGGTCTTTTGAAAAAAAACATTATCGTTGTTCTCAATGATAATCACATGGGCTCTTTATCATCGGTACAGCCAAGAATTTGGGCATTGCAAAATTATTTTAATGAAATATTGACTCATCCTACATACAATAAATTCAAAGGGAGTGTGTGGGATTTGACAGGAAAGTTAGATTCTATAGGTGATAGGCTGCGTCTGGTTGCTCAAAAATTAGAAAAAGGAGTCAAGACTGTTATGACACCTGGAATGCTCTTTGAAGCACTAGGTTTTCGATATTTTGGTCCGTTTAACGGTCATAACATTTCAAAATTAATTGATGTCTTCCGTCATGTCAAAGATTTTAAAGGACCAATTTTCATCCACACCATCACAGAAAAAGGAAAAGGGTACCCACCAGCAGAACAAGAAGCAACACGACTTCATGGTGTAACACCTTTTGATAAAATTACCGGAATTGCTACAAAGAAAGCTGGAGGACCGCCGGCGTACACAACAGTTTTTGGTAACGCTGTTGTCCAACTTGCCAAACAAAATCCGAAAATCGTTGGCATCACGGCTGCGATGCCTGATGGAACAGGATTAGACCTTCTTCAGAAAGAAATTCCTGAGCGTTTCTTCGATGTTGGAATTGCAGAGCAACACGCAGTGACATTCGCGGCAGGGTTAGCAACACAAGGATATATTCCTATCGTAGCAATTTACTCGACATTCCTCCAACGTGCGTATGATCAGATCGTGCATGATGTCGCTCTTCAACATCTCCATGTAGTATTTTGTCTTGACCGGGGTGGCCTCGTTGGTGCTGACGGACCCACACACCATGGAGTGCTTGATATAGCATATCTTCGGTGCGTACAAGATATGGTCATCATGGCACCAAAGGATGAAAATGAGTTACGAGATATGTTGTACACGGGAATCCAGTATAACGCTGGTCCTGTTGCAATTCGTTATCCGAGAGGGAATGGTGTTGGTGTTACTCTTAAAAAAGATTTTGATCAGATTGAAATAGGTAAAGGCGAAATTCTTAGAGAGGGTCAAGACGTCGCATTATTAGCAATCGGAAATATGGTGTACCCCTCGATCAAAGCCGCTGAATTACTCGCAACAGACGGTATCAGCGCCGAAGTTGTAAATATGCGTTTTATCAAACCTATTGACGCCGCATTACTTGATAATATTTGCAAACGGTTTTCATACATTCTCACGATAGAGGATCATGTCCTGCACGGAGGTTTTGGAAGTGCGGTACTCGAGTGTATTGCAGAAAAAAATTATAAACAACTTCATATAAAGCTTCACGGACTCCCTGATGAATTTATTGAGCATGGCACACCTGCAGAATTATACTCCATCTTGAAACTCGATCCGCCTGGCATAGCCAGTGTTGCAAAGAATTTTTTCAGGCACACTATCAAACATCACACGATTGAAACTATAGCGTAAAAACTATCCTTATACGCTTATGGAAAAATTACGGCTCGGCATAGTTGGACTTGGGTGGGTTTCACAAGTTTTTCACCTACCCCTATTAAAGAAATTTGATGATGTTGAAATTGTTGCTGTATGTGATCGTGACAAATCACGTGTGAAAATGATCGCTGAGCGATTTGGGATCGCACGTCATTTCCATGATTATCAGCAGATGCTATCACAGGTAGAGATGGATGCGATCGATGTTTGTACAAGTACCGATGCTCATCTTCCAATTACCATAGCAGCATTAGAGGCTGGCAAAAATGTTTTTGTTGAAAAGCCGATTGCTCGTCATCATAGCGAAGCGGTTCAAATGGCAGATGCTGCCAAGCAACACAAGCGGCACCTCATGGTGGGGATGAATAATCGGTTTCGCCCAGATACAATGATATTAAAGAGTTTTATTGAGAACGGGGAATTAGGTAAAATATTCTATGTAAAAGCAGGATGGGTGAAAAAACTTGCAAAGAATAATCCCTGGATTACTCAAAAAGATAAATCTGGCGGAGGGGTTTTTCTCGATCTTGGTATCGTCATGCTTGATCTCGTTCTCTGGATGTTGGACTTTCCACCTGTAGAACGGGTAAGCGCAAAGATGTACAGGCACAAAACAAAGAATGTTGAAGACTCATCGATTGTTTTCATTGAGATGAAATACGGGATAGCAGTAATCATCGAGGTAAGCTGGTCATTACACGCAGTACAGGATTCTTTTTATGCTGAGTTCTATGGTTCAGAGGGAAGTGCAATGATTAATCCTCTTCGCATTCACAAGCAATTGCACGGGAATTTAGTCAATGTAACACCAGCGAAAAGTGAGACGCCGATAAATTTGTTTAAAAAGAGCTATGAAAGCGAATTAAAACATTTTGTCGGTGCCGCACGAGGTCTCCACACTGTAATCTCGACTGGCGAAGAAGCTGTCCTTCGCATGAAAATTGTTGAGGCAATTTATCGTTCAGCACAAAAAGGAAAAGAAATCTCAATCAAATAAAATATTTTCCCTCGACCAGATTTGTTGATTCTGGTTATGATGAATTTGTCCTTTTGCGGGTTCATGAAGAATGAAAAAACCAAGTCTCATCGCTTTGTTGACAGATTTCGGTGATACTGATGCATATGTTGCATCAATGAAAGCAGTTATCCTCTCCATTGCCCCAACAGCCTCGATTGTAGATATTACTCATAATATACCACCACAAGAGGTTCGCCAAGCGAGTTACCAACTCTGGACAGTCTATAAGTATTTTCCCAAAGGAACAATTTTTCTCTGTGTTGTTGATCCAGAGGTTGGAAGTTTAAGGAAAATTATTTGCGTTGAATCGGATGATCATATTTTCCTCGCTCCTGATAATGGCCTGTTGACCTATGTATTAAGGTACTGTAAAGTTTTGAGAGTTGTTGAAGTACTCAATTCAAAATATTTCCAACCGACCATCAGCTCGACATTTCATGGCAGGGATATCTTTGCGCCTGTAGCAGCGCATCTTTCGAAACTAATGGATATATCAAATCTCGGTCCAGGAACCCAACCAAAGCTTTTGAACTTAGATTTCATCGAGCTGTCACCACGAGCGACTGGTAAATACAATGGGCGGATTATCCATATCGACCATTTTGGTAATATTGTCACGAACATACTTTTTAAGCGACAACCTACAAAATCATTGAGGTTGAAAATCAATCGCTCAACAATTAATTCATTTTATTGTACCTATTCTGATGCGCCTGCTAATTGTTCGTTTATGATAATGGGTAGCACAAATCTTCTTGAAGTATCGCTGAAAAATGGTAATGCAAGTACTGAATTGCGAGTCAAAGTGGGCCAAAAAGTTCTCTTAGAAATTAAATAGTCATGCAGTTAGATTTGATGCAAATTGATGAAATCTTTATGCTCGAGTGCTTGAAGCTTGCGAAAAAGGGAGCAGGCTACGTCAGCCCAAATCCAATGGTAGGATCTGTATTCGTAAAAGATAACAAGGTTATTGGTCGTGGATATCATAAAATATTTGGACAGCCCCATGCGGAAGTCAATGCTCTGAAAGCTGTGAGAGGTTCTCTGAAAGGAGCGACATTGTACACTAATTTAGAACCTTGTAATTATTACGGAAAAACTCCGCCGTGTACTGAAGCTATTATTAAGTCTAAAATATCGCGAGTTGTTGTTGGGATGAAAGATCCAAATTCACTTGTGAGTGGTAACGGTATTCGACAACTGAGACAAGCGGGAATTACAGTGAAAGTCGGGGTTCTTGAAGATGATTGCAAAAAATTGAATGAGGTGTTTACAAAATATATTACTACGGGATTGCCGTTTGTTACACTTAAAATAGCTCAGACGCTCGACGGTAAAATTGCTGATACAAATGGAAACTCGAAATGGATTACCAATTCTCATTCTCGTGCAATTGTTCATCAATTACGATCTCAGTATGGTGCGGTTCTGGTTGGCGCAGGTACAGTCAAGAAAGATAACCCCAAACTAACGGTTAGAGATGTTCAAGGAAAGAATCCCATTCGTATAATTCTTGACGGACGGTTTACGATCGATCCCTCAGCAAAAGTTCTTTCAACAAATTCGACTACTAAAACAATGCTTTTTACAACGGAGCAATTTGTAAAGCGGTCGCCAGAGAAAAAAAAATTACTCTTAAAAAAAGGTGTAGAAATATTTTCACTTCCTGGAAATAATGGCGGTAAACTCTCGATCGCTGAAATCCTAGAAATTTTAGGGAAGAAGGGGATTTCCTCAGTATTAGTAGAAGGAGGTGCACAAGTATTTAGTACATTTTTAAAATTAAATCTCGTTGATAAATTCTTATTCTTTGTATCACCTAAATTACTGTATGGGGGTCTTGATGCATTTCAGTATTTACAACCCCGGAAAATATATTCATTGATGAAATTAAGGAACTTCTCTATCTGTAAAATTGATGGAGACATCCTAATCGAGGCATATTCTTAAATAAACAGTCAGGAGTGTGATTAGAAATGTTTACGGGAATTATTACAGAGATCGGGAAAGTCACGAGCGTTGCATCAACCGGTGGGGGAGTGAGGTTGAAAATTTACGCTCCTCAATCGTCAAAAGAATTACATATCCATGATAGCATTTCAATTAATGGCGTTTGTCAAACTGTGATTCGTAAAATTCAGAAGTCATTTGAAGTCGAAGCTGTGGAAGAGACATTAAAAAAAACAACCTTCGGTTCATTGAAATCGAACGATGAAGTTAATTTAGAACTTCCATTATTGATTACTGATCGACTGGGTGGACATCTTGTGCTTGGTCATGTAGATGTTGTTGGACAAGTAACAAACATTGAGCGGCGAGAAAGTAGTTGGATGTTTACAATTACGGTTCCGAAAGCGTTTGCTCCATACCTTGCACAAACAGGCTCAATTGCAATTGATGGAGTCAGTCTCACGATCGCTGATTTACATCAAAATAGAATTCGTATTTCTATTATCCCACACACAATGGATAACACCATATTCCGAACTACCGCTCTTGGAGATTCAGTAAATGTAGAATTTGATATCATAGGGAAATACGTAAAACGATTACTCTATGAACGAGAGAACAATGAAGGGGAGAAAGGATTCCTTACAGAAAAATATCTTCGAGAAATAGGTTACTAAATATTCTCTATGGCAAGAAAACTTTACTATAAAATCGTAGATGATGGCAGAAACCGCATCACAGATCAGGAGTGGGAAGAAATTTTACGTCTTCAACATTGGTATAATTCGGAATTTAGTTGGACCGCGGGAAAACTGGCATTCAAGATGTATGTGGTTTTTTCGAATCAAGATCGAGTTGAAGAGAGTGAAGAAGGAGTGTGGGGAGATATTCATAAACGCCGCGTTGAATTGAGATATCAAGGCTTAATGGATAATCAAATCATTCGTCAATTAGAGACCGAAGGTTTGATTCACGTGAAAAAAGGTGGATATTTTGATGGTTGTTTGGCGAGCGGTTTTACGAGGGTTGCGGGGAACGAATTTAATGCGTATCTCGCTTGTGAGTACCTGCTCAAAGCATCTCGCATTGCTCAGTCCGCAGTCATCGAAGTGAAAGATGAGGGTGAGTTTATAAAAACTGGAAAAAT
>DASRUF010000135.1:0-8278 GCA_035655575.1 Bacteroidota bacterium
CATCGGCGAATCGAATCTGCGCTCACGCTTCGAAAACATCTTTATCCATCCTCAGATACATTTCGTCTCGCCCACGGTGAAAGTGATTTTCTGCCTGGATTGATTATCGACAAGTATAATGAATATTTTTCGGTTCAAACTTTTTCATTTGGCATGGATCAACGCCTCCAGCTCATTTGTGACGTCCTTGAATCCATGTTTCATCCAAAAGGAATTATCGAAAGGAACGAAGCTCTCACTCGCCAACTCGACGGTTTACCACAAAAGAAAGGGATTTTACGCGGCTCTGTTGAACCTGTAACCATAATCGAACACAACATCAAGTATGAAGTAGATATACTTGAAGGACAAAAGACTGGATTTTTTCTCGATCAACGCGAAAACCGATTGATGATCCGCCGTTACTGTAACGGCGCGAGGGTACTCGATTGCTTTTGTTGCGATGGTGGTTTTGCACTCAATGCTGCAAACGCTGGTGCATCACAGGTTATTGGCGTCGATATTTCCGAACCGACAATACATCGAGCGACCAATAACGCAAAACTCAACAATGTAGTCCCATTGATCGAATTTCATCCAGTCGATGCTTTTACGTGGCTGAAAGAAGCAGTCATAGACAATCAACAATTTGATGTCGTTATTCTTGATCCGCCGTCGTTTGCAAAAAACAAACGAACACTCTCAAAAGCAAGACGTGGATATAGGGAAATTAATTTGTCTGCTTTTCAACTTTTAAAACCGGGTGGAATTTTAGCAACGGCATCATGTTCTCACCACATGACGGAGGAAACATTTTTAGGTATAATCCAGGAATGCTCATTAAAAATAGCTCGAAGCATACGATTATTAGAATGGCATGGCGCAGCTCCTGACCACCCCGTGTTACCTGCGATGCCAGAAACACAATATCTCAAACTTGGAATCTTCCAGATCGATTAATCGTAGATGTGATTGAGATGATTGACTTTCATTGAATTCGAAGTTATATTTCTTATAGATTTAACACCGAAATTATCATTCATCCCTACAAGATGATCATGGTTTTTATGAAAACGTCGAGATATATATTGTTCTTACTCATTGTGATTTCATCATCCCTCTATTCCCAAGAAGCAACGATGAGAAATCTTGATAGTACGCATGAAGTTGATTTTTCCGAGCTTAAAAAACCAGCGGCACGAGGCACCCCTACGATACCGTTGAACGCCATTGGTATTGATTTATTAGTCTCGGCGAACGGATTCGGGTTGGGGACATTCTACCGACATGAATACTCAGATGATCTATCAGGATTTGTAGATTTCTCAATCTCGGAAGCTGCAGATGAAAAGGAGATAGAATTTATTGATCCTTATACGGGACAAACATTCATTCCCGGAAAAGTGAATCGATTCCTGTTACTCCCTCTGCTTGTCGGTATTCAACATAGAATATTTCGTGAGGACATCACAGATAATTTCCGACCGTACATCAATCTCGCTATCGGACCCACAATGATATTTGTCTTTCCATACGATGAAGAATACCTGACGGCAATAGGTAAAGGGCGCCCTAAATATACTTTTGGAGGTTATGCCGGTGTTGGTGCCTACTTCGGCTCTGAACGATCAAGTTTGCTGGGTTTGAATCTGCGCTACTATTTTCTCCCGTATCCGGGCGGACTTGAGAGTATGAGGAATGTTTATATGAAGCAATTCGGTGGATTCTTCGTCACGATGAGCTTTGGGAGTACGTGGTGAAAAAAAGGACATTGAGAATGTACGAAGAGCTATCGATTACTGTGCAGAAGAACGAGAGAAGGAATTTGGAATCACCTCCCCCCAACCTCCCCCACAAAGAGGGAGGAATCATGTCGTGTTTCAATTCTCCCAAAAGGGTATCGCTGACTAGTTACAATACTTCTTCAAAAACTGACCCGTATATGATGTCTTACACTTTGTAATCTCCTCTGGCGTTCCGACAACTACTATTTCTCCTCCTTTTTCTCCCGCCTCAGGACCAAGATCAATGATCCAATCTGCACATTTAATAACATCCATGTTGTGTTCAATGATCAGCACGGAGTTGCCCTTTTCGATGAGCTGGTCAAAACACCGTAATAATTTAGCAATATCGTCGAAATGTAATCCCGTCGTTGGCTCGTCAAAAATAAAAAGTGTATGTTTTCCCTCTCGTTCACCCGCAAGATGAGCGGCTAACTTCACCCTCTGAGCTTCACCACCCGAAAGCGTTGTTGCCGATTGTCCGAGACGAACATACCCCATACCGACATCATCCAGAATCTGCAAGCGTTTTGAAACACGACGCCCCGTCGGATGTGCACTAAAAAATTTAATCCCCTCCGTAATGGTCATGTTCAGAATTTCATCCACGTTTTTTTCACGATAGTGAATATCGAGCACTTCCCTTTTATATCGCTTGCCTTTGCAAACCTCGCAAGACAACTCCAGATCAGCAAGAAACTGCATCTCGATCGTCTGCACACCGCTCCCCTCACAACTATCACACCGTCCTCCCGGAACGTTGAATGAAAAATATCCCGGAGTGTAACCATGAATCTTTGCAGCATGTGTTCCTGCAAGGAGATCACGAATCATATCGAAGATTTTGATATACGTAACAGGGTTCGATCGCGACGTTCTCCCGATTGGTGATTGATCAACCAATTCAACGTCATCAATCGAATCAGCACCCTCAATCGATCGATGTTCCCCGACCTTCTCATTATACTCCCCTTTCAATTTCTTTAGTGCACGATACAAGATTTCATGGACAAGCGTGCTTTTCCCCGAACCGCTCACTCCCGTAATAGCTACAAAGATATGGAGTGGTATCTCAACATCAATGGATTTTAGATTGTGTTCGCTCGCACCACGAATTATCAGTCTTTCTTCCTGAAAGATACGCCTTTGATTTGGAACAGGAATCGTTAGCTTGCCATTAAGGTATTTCCCTGTAATCGAGCGCTTAATCTTTAATAGATCCTTTGTTGTGCCAACATAGACAACTTCTCCGCCAAATTCTCCCGCACGGGGTCCGAGATCAACGATTACATCGGAGGCATAGATCATTTCCGCGTCATGCTCAACAACGATAACTGTATTTCCAACATCGCGGAGAGATTTGAGGATACCAATCAATCTATGATTATCACGAGGATGAAGACCCACGCTCGGCTCATCGAGGACGTAGAGCGATCCAACAAGTGATGACCCAAGTGCCGTCGCAAGATTAATACGTTGAGATTCACCCCCCGATAACGTATTCGAAAGTCGATCAAGCGTTAAATATCCTATGCCAACGTCGACTAAATATTTCAATCGTCGTTTCAGCTCATCGAGAATTCTCCTACCAATCTCCAGATCAACAGGTGACAGATCAAGGATATTAAAAAATTGATATGCTTCATCAATGGTCATTTGCACCACATCGAAGATCGTCTTCCCACCAACTTTGATATAGAAAGCTTCCGGTCGAAGACGAGCGCCGCTGCACGCATCGCATGTTGTATAGCCACGGTATCGACTCAGAAATACACGATAATGGATCTTGTACGATTTACGTTCAATGAATTTGAAAAACTTATAGACGCCGTCGAACCCATCATAGCCGTTAAGGATAATATCGAGTTCCCGTTTTGTCAGTTCACTGAATGGAACATCAACGCGGAGTTTCGAGTCGTTGGCAATCCGAAGGATATCCCCTGAATTTTCTCGCCATTTGGGAAACGTCCAGGGGTGAATGGCTCCATCGCGGATGCTTAATTCTTTATTGGGAACCACGAGGTCCATGTCGATACCGACCGAGCGCCCAAAGCCCTGGCATTTAGGGCATGCACCGAAAGGATTGTTGAATGAAAATAATCGTGGGTCTGGCTCTTCATAGCGAATTTTACACTCTGCACATTCAAAATGTTGGTTGAAATGTAACTCTTTACCGCTTTCTAAAAGTTTGATCGTTGCATACCCATCTCCAGAAGTGAAAGCTGTTTCAATCGAATCTGCCAAGCGATTGTTTTCTTCGTTAGCCCGATATGTTAAACGATCAACGAGAATCGAAATATCCTTCTTCCTCGTCTTCGCGTCGATCGTTTCCTCATTGAGATCGATCAACCGATCTTTATAGACGATGCGGAAATATCCCTGCTTCTTGAGGTTTTCAAGCTCTTGCTTCAGGGAGGCATTGGGGTGATCGTGCATGGGAAAAAGGACATAGAGTTTAATCTCACCCTGCCCTCCACAAATCTCTCTCAGTTTCTCGATGATCGTTCTAACGGAATCCCTTTGAACCAGCTTGCCGCAATTTTTGCAATATGTTTTTCCAATTCGAGCAAAGAGAAGGCGGAGATAATCATAAATTTCTGTCGTGGTGCCAACAGTCGATCGGGGATTGCGAGATGTGGTTTTTTGTTCAATGGCAATTGCAGGACTAATCCCCTGAATAAAATCTACATCGGGTTTATCCATGCGCTCGAGAAATTGACGTGCGTAGGCGGAGAGGCTCTCCACAAATCGCCTTTGTCCTTCCGCATAGATCGTATCAAAAGCGAGACTCGATTTGCCGGAACCGCTCACACCTGTAAAAACAATGAGTTTATTACGAGGCAGCTCGAGCGAGATGTTTTTAAGATTGTGAACACGGGCTCCGCGGATGAGAATCGATTTTTCGTTGTTTGAGGATCGCATGATAAATTAATGTACGTGGAGAATTTGAATCAGTCAAGTAGATGAGAGATGACGCAGGATTAAGCTGGAATGGGTCGACAACAACTATCTCGTTAGAATTCCGATTTTTGTCTGTGCTAAACTAAGATAAAAATTGGAATTCTTTCGACTGGATGCGGAAATTTTCGAATCCACACGATTAAATTTTTCGGGTTGCTTATGCTTTTTGCTTCAACGAAATTCAGATATAACCTTGTCTGTCATGGTCCACGCCAAAAAGCGCAACGGTCTAGTGTCACCACCTGCTAAAAATAAACCAATATTTACATCACCCCAAACATCAGCAACACCGTTACACCAATCTGCGATACGGTTTCTTCACCTTCCTTCAACAATACATTAAAGAACTGGTACTTCGCTGAGGCATCGATACTACCCAAACCGGGTACGGGAAATTCTACACCACAGCCCAAACCTACGCCTATGCTTTTCCTAGTGTCACCTGCAGGCGGCATCTTTGTCATAATGTCGAGAAGCGCCTCTAGAGCAAAGTATGGGGAAACAGAGACTGATGGAATTGGATATTCGATACCTGCACCTAACATCCAGACTTCGAAAGCGTCACTGCCAACCTTGAATGCTAATCGATTGTAATTCGCTGACCCTGTAACATTGAGCGGCATGAAACCCGAGATCCGTGCTTTACCACCGAGGTGAAATCCAGCATTTGTAGCATCGCTAAGCTTATCCATCGGCAGGGACAATCCACCGCCAATTCCCAAATTAACATTGACAGGAGATTGAGCCAAGAGGGTTCCAAATACAAATATGGATACCACGCAAATGATTGTAACCATTCGATTCATAAGTGTCCTCCTTATGTTGTGAAAAGATAGGGGTTAATTAATTTACAAGAATGTACAAATAAATTATTCAATACCATGATATTCCTGTAGAGAGCGCACACCAAATTGTTTATTACGCAAGGAATGTATTCCCTTCACAGCCGCCGCCGCTGCAGAAATTGTTGTTATGACAGGTAACTTCGCCTCGATCGCCGCACTGCCAATCGCTAACTCATCGAAGCGAGAAACCTCACCCAGCGGCGTATTTATGACAAGCTGAATATCGCCTTTTTTGATATAATCCACAACATTGGGACTTCCTTCATTTACTTTAAAAATGGAGGTGTTTTTGATGTGATGATCGATAAGAAATTGGGACGTTCCGGCTGTTGCAAGGATGCGAAATCCTAACTTTTGAAAACCTTTGGCAACCTCGACAATTTTGTAATTTTTATCACTATCCCGAACACTCATAAAGACACCCCCTTGAATGGGAAGATTTCCTCCCACACCGAGAAATGCTTTTGCCATAGCCTCACCGAATGAATCCGCAATCCCCATCGCTTCACCTGTGGATCGCATCTCAGGACCTAAATAGACTTTCGCTTTCGGAAATTTCCCAAACGGAAAAACAGGTGCTTTGACTGAAATATATTTTGGAGGTGAATCTAATGGCACATTCATCTCGCGTAATGATCTACCCACCATGACCTTTGCAGCTATTTTTGCGAGCGGAACGCCCACAGCTTTGCTAATGAATGGAACTGTCCGCGATGCTCTTGGATTAACTTCAAGGACATACACAATACCACCCTTTTCAGCACACTGGACATTGATCAGTCCACGAACGTTTAAAGCAAACGCAAGCTTTCTTGTAAAATCTTTAAGTTGCTCGATAACTTGAATACTCTCCGCTTCAGCCATCAGCACACAAGCGCTGTCGCCAGAATGGATGCCTGCTTCTTCGATATGCTGCAACACTCCACCGATCAAAACATCCTTTCCATCGCAGACAGCATCGACATCGAACTCCTTTGCATCCTCAAGAAATTTATCGATGAGAATCGGATGGTCAGGTGAGACATGAACAGCCCTCCTCATGTATTCCTCAAGAGCTTCTTGTTTGTAAACAATCTCCATTGCCCGACCGCCGAGAACATACGAAGGGCGTACGAGGACAGGGTAGCCAATCGCTGCAGCAATTGTCCTCGCCTCCTCGAATGAAGTTGCCGTGCCATCCCTGGGATGAGGAATATGAAGTTTCTTTAATAAATCTCCGAATCGTTTTCTATCTTCAGCGATATCGATGTTATCTGGTGAGGTACCGAGAATTTTTACTCCATTTGCCTCCAATGCTTTTGCCAATTTCAATGGTGTTTGTCCACCAAAACTTACAATAATACCTTCTGGTTTTTCCACATCACAAATATCAAGTACATTTTCTAATGTAAGCGGCTCAAAATACAATTTATCGGTCTGATCATAATCCGTTGAAACGGTTTCCGGATTGCAATTAATCATGATCGTCTCGAAGCCCTCCTCCTTGAGAGCAAACACTCCATGCACACAGCAATAATCGAATTCAATTCCTTGACCGATGCGATTTGGTCCACCGCCGAGAATGATAACTTTTTTCTTCGACGAAATCGTTACTTCATTCTCATTTTCATACGTTGAGTAATGATAGGGTGTGTGAGCTTCAAATTCCGCCGCGCACGTATCAACAGTTTTGAATACTGGCTCAACGCCCAATTCTTTCCGAAGCTGCCGAATTTTTGATTCACTCGTCTTCCAGAAATGAGCAAGCTGGTGATCAGAAAACCCGTATTGTTTTGCTTTGAAGAGTATGTCTTTTGTAATTGTCTTCAAGGATGCGATGTAAATTAAAATAACATAATCTTATGCCACACGCTGATCATTGTATAAATCTGAACTGGTGAATCCCTTCCGAACGAGGCTGACCAAAAAAACCAGAGTAACGGTCATTGCGAGTGAAGCGAAGCAATCCGATGTTTAAATTTTTTCGTATCATCAGTTTGCTCCGTCACTTCGTTTCTCGCAAAGACATTAACTTAGACATTTTGGACAAACTCCGGGGATGGATTTAGTTTGAATATTCAATAAAACCATCATGAATTACCGGGAGTTCATTAAAGTTTCCAAACCTCACAACACTATCTCAAACTTAGTGTTCATGTTCTGCTTCCTGCCTTCGCAATTTCTTATAATTTTCTACCTGTGCTTGTGTGAGAATTTTTTTTGTCTTCAAGTGTGCCGCAAGATGAATAGCTCGGAGTTTTCCCCGCAACCTCCCTATCTGTTCCGATTGCTCCCGCAGTGCTTTCTCACTGGCGATTCCATTCTTAAAGACCATGTAAAGTTCTTCCTCAATATCAATAATACGCTCACCAACATCCTTTGCCCGGCTCGCCATTTCATCAAAAATCGCTTTCACAGACGTTCGTTGCGCTGCTGTGAGCTGAAGTTTATCAGCAAACTCGAGGACATGTTTCGGTCCTGGATAACCATTCGCCTCTGCATATTTTGCCTGTCCCATTCCCTCAGCTTTGAGCAGTCCATCTTTGTCGGAAGGAACTTGAGACAATGCAAAATTAAAAATTAAAAATGAAAAAATATTATACAATACGTAACGCCATAACCTTTTTTGCATTTTGAATTTTTCCTTTTTCATTTAAACCACACATTCCTTCAGTGCTTGCTCCATTTCCACAATCTGCTTAATATTATAGAGAAACCATCGATCAATCT
>DASRUF010000136.1:0-2526 GCA_035655575.1 Bacteroidota bacterium
TTAATGATGGTTGTTTTATTGACGTTCCTACCAGTGTTCAAAATCAATCGAAGTTACAAATATTCTCCGTTCAAGTCAACAATACTATTCTTTCTTTCGTCCAAATTTGCCTTGTAATATACTTTCTCAGTTCAACGGTAGAGGTATCTTGTAGAAAATGAATTACCTCGCCGCAAGCAGCGAGGTATCTTGTCATGCCCGAATGTTTCTGTCGGGCATCCAGATTCTTAGATTCCCGCCAAAAGCATGCGGGAATGACGACGCAAGCGTCGGGGTATTAAACCCAATAAAGAATAAAATAAATGGAGCTGAGGCATAGAGTTTTCAAAAGAGAGCCGGTAATATGAATCTCATCCTTCGAACCTTTCCAACAAAAAACTTTAAGACTCATTCAAGTTAGTAGAGAAGATATTGAGGCAAATTAACAGAGTTCGGACAATTCCTCAAAGTTGGACATTATCAAAAGAATTTTATATTTTGAGCTACGGTTGATGGATATGCTATATGTATAGGGTGAAACTCCAAGAATTCGAAGGTCCGCTCGATCTTCTCCTTTTCTTTATCAAACGAGATGAACTCGATATCTATAATATTCCCATCGCTAAAATCACAAAGGAATTCCTCGATTACATCCATTACATACAAGAATTAGACCTCGAAGTTGCAGGCGATTTTATCGTAATGGCAGCCGAGCTGATGCAAATAAAAGTTAGAATGCTCCTTCCGAAAGAACCCGGCGAGGAAGAAGAAGAGGACCCTCGCGCAGAACTTGTCCGTCGCCTTCTCGAATACAAACGATACAAAGAAGCCAGCACTGTGCTTGCATCGCTGGAGAGCGAGTCTGTAAAATTATTCTATCGTCAATCCTTTCACGCCGATCCAAAACGGGTAACTCTTGAAGACCAGCAGGAGAGTCTGAAACATATAACGATGTTCAACCTCATCTCGGCATTCAAAAAAGTACTCGATAGCGTACCGAAGAAAATCTATCACGACATCGAGCTCCTCAACGTAACCATCGATGAACAAATGGAATACATTGCAGATCTCATTCGCCTGCGAAACACAGTTACGTTCTTCGAGCTTGTTGCTCACATGACAGAAAAAATTCGTATTATCGTCACAATCATTGCACTTCTGGAAATGATTAAAAACAGAATTATTGCAGTCCGTCCTGCAGATTACGAAGATGATGTTATTATTTATAAAGTTACTCATGGTACGGCTTAATGGATCAACACTTTTTTGAAAACACACGCAACATCACTGAGGCGCTCATCTTCGCATCCGACGAGCCAATAACGGCACACCAGATTATTGAGATATTAGGATCAACGGATAACCACACTCCACGAATTCGAATAAAAGAAGAGGAGGTTCTCCAGATTATTCGGGAACTTAACGCTCAATACGTCCGTGAGAGCAGGTCATTTCGTATCATCCAGGTTGCGGGCGGCTATCAATTTGCTACGATGCCAACATTCGCTGAATGGCTCGGTCGGCTTGTCAAAGAAAAAGCCAAGAGAAAACTCTCCCAGGTAACACTTGAAACACTCTCAGTCATTGCATACAAACAGCCTGTAACAAAACCCGAAATGGAAGCGATTCGCGGTGTCAGTGCCGATTATTCGATTCAAAAATTACTGGAACGTGGACTGATCACGATTGTTGGGCGGGCGGCTTCTCCCGGGCGTCCGCTACTCTACGGCACAACCCAAGACTTTTTAAAACATTTCGGTCTGAATGATTTATCCGAGCTTCCTAAACCCCGTGAGATTGAAGAAATCATGGCAGATCAAGGGCTTGAGATGGAACGAGAACTCCTCAAACGGATGGGAAAAACCGATGAGGAAATTGAAGAATCAATGGGAAAAACAGTCGTCGGTGAAAATGGCAAACTCTATAAGCTTCCACCCGATTTTACCCAAGAGGCGGAACCCGATCCAACAGACGAGGGACACTAACAAATCTTTTGACCTCTATTTTTCCTGAGCTATCGAGGTTAAAAAAATTCGGAATGTCCCAGATAAAGGGAGTATAACATTAAACGAAACACTCCTTCTTTGAAAATCGTTAACTAAAATGAGAGCGATCACTTTCTGTTTGCTATTATATGAATTATTTATGACATTGGTTAACCATGAAAGCTCGTAATTTACAAAGAGAAAAACTGCTCAATGCGATGATATTCTTCATTAAGAATACAAATCGAAACAAAATAGGTAAAATGAAGATGAGCAAACTTTTATTTGCGCTTGACTTTGAGCACTTTCATCAAACTGGCAGAGCGGTAACTGGACTAACTTACTATGCGTGGACTTGGGGTCCTTATCCAAAAGATGTTATGGAAAACATGGATGAACATAATTTCCCCGATGATCTTGCAAAACACATTGGTATAATTCCCAAGGCAATTTACGATGAGGATGAAACGGGGTATCTTTTTAAGATAAAGCATAAAGCCAAATTGAATCTTGATATATTTTCTAAAAGAGAATCCGACATCATGAAAAATTGGGCTACTAT
>DASRUF010000137.1:0-6150 GCA_035655575.1 Bacteroidota bacterium
TGATCGAGAAAAACAGGGCTGGTACTTGTAATACTCCCATGATGCCCAACTTTGATCACATCGGCGCTGAGAAAATCATCATATATCCGTACCATCTGCATTTCAGCTTCCTCCTCTGCATCACCAGTTAGAAGTAATGCAGTTCTTCCGTAAACGAGTTTAACTACGAGTGATTGATTGTTTAAATTTAGATTTGAAGTTCCACCGTCGCCCATCATTTGTCTTATAGGATGGAGGATGTACAGTCTACAATTTTCATACCCCTCGATGAGAGTTCCCGCATTGAGTACTTTCCTAAGTATCTTAAGAGAGTCGATAAGGTAATGAATTTCATCGGATATTGCTGAATGAGATTCTGAGCCAGCATCTATGAAATCTTCTACAAAGTATCTTCGAAGTAAAAAAGGGATACCCCCATGATGATCGCTGTGTGGATGACTCATGAGAATTTTATCTAAATTCGTTCGGCCATTTCTTCGAAAATAAGGATCAATAGTCCGTGCACCTGCATCATATGTAAATGTGCGAGGACCCGCATCCACCAACAGGGTATTCCCTTCTGGAAATTCAATGAAAATCGCATCCCCTTGTCCGACATCGAGAACAGTAACTCGCAATGGTTTGTTTTGATTTGAAAAAATCGAAATGAACAATAAGCTGTTGCCGATGATGAGGATTGCATAAACTGTCAATTTACGAACGCTCCTCCGATGAAATTCAAAAACTAAAAATAACAACACATACAGTACAAAAATGGTTGGAATGCTAACGTGAGCTTCTACATATGCGAAAGGTAGATTTCCTCCCCATGTTGTTACATCAAGCAGTATTTTACTTGTCAATGATGCCAGAGCAGAATATACCGAGGCAATCCATGTTGAGACAGAGGAAAACAGAGTGACTGTAAGCCCAAGTGCGAGAATAATACCGGAAAATGGTACCGCGAAAAGATTGAAGATAATGCCAACTATTGAAATTTTATTAAAGTAATACGCTGTTAATGGTAGTGTTCCAAGAGTCGCCGCAAAAGATACTGCGACCGAAGCAGAAATATATTTAAGAATAATACTTTCGCTCAATCGTGCCGGAAGTCTTTCTCTCAATGAAGATATTTTAGGATAAAAATATGCCAAAGAAAAAACTGCAACGAAGGAGAGTTGAAAACCCACTTCAAATAATTCCTTTGCATCCACAAGAAGCATAATAATCGCTGAGACGGCAAGAGCGTTATACAAATCAGGTTTGCGACCTAATATTTTTGCTCCAATAATAACAATCGCCATAATCACGGCACGCACTACGGGAGGTTGTGCTCCTGTGAGAAACATGAACCAGAGCAGTCCAAGACATGTGAGTCCTGCAGTAAATTTTTCAGGAACGCGAAATAACGAAAATACCGTCCACAGTATCAATGCAACCAAACCAACGTTAAAGCCCGATACAGCTAAGATATGCATCAAACCCGCATTAATAAATGCTGTTTTAACCTCTGGTGCCATTTCACTACGCTCGCCGATGACCAATCCCTTTAAAAGTTTTGCTTCCTCCCCACCGACTTGTGAATCGAACATTTTACCGATCCAATCGCGAGTTTGGTAAACAACTATTGAGAAAAATAGACTCCCAGTCTGTTCGCCGATTTCGATATCCTCTTCATGTTGAACAAAAAAACGAGCGAAGATATCGTTCAAACTTAAATATTGACGATAATTAAATTCTAACGGATTCCTTGGATCACGGATCTCCTCTAATTTCCCTCGTAACAATACTCGCCGACCATATTCCAATTGGGAAATGAATTCATTCGATATGTTTTGACCGTTGATTGACACCATAACACAGCCATGAGCGGGTCTAACCAAAATTTTCGACAACACAGTCTCCATATCAACAATGAAGTACACCCTATTTGTTCGTTTGATTGCCCGGTCAGTAATGACTCCTTGAAGGTTGACCTCACCCTCAACGCCCTGCGCAATTTGTTGAATAATAGAATCGCCAGGGGGCTTTCTGTCAATAGCAATTTTAACTACTCCAAACAGAAAAATCGCAAGAGTTATGATTAACGATCTCAGATAAATAGATCGCTCACGAACGATAAATAAGATAGAAAGGAGAATGAAGAGTAAGCCACCGATGGAGAGAAAAAGCCATGCAGGAAATGACCACAACCAGCCGACGACGATACCACACATGAAGGGAATACAAAACTTCAATGCCGGGCGATGGCTAAACAATGGGAAGCCTCCTATAAACAATTATTGATACAGATGAAGAATCCTTGGTGTTACATGAATCAAGCTTGTTAGATCTTTCACAAACCGTTGATGATAAGCACCGAGAGCTATTAAAGGAACCGGATTGCGCGTATGACTCTTTGTCGAAAGGTCCTCGATATTCCCATGATCACTGGTAATAAGCAACAACATTGATCGATCATCAAAGGAATTCAATATTCCGCTTAAGAAATCATCAAACTTTTTTAATACAATTACTGCCTCATTCATCGATTGGCTATGACCAGCACGATCAGTGAGAAAATATTCGAAGAGGACAAAATCATATTCATTTGTAAGATCAACAAAGTTTTGCCCTGCCTGTTGCGGTGTGATGACTGTGATCTTGGGATATCCAAGCTTCGCCCACCCTTCATTTGTGATATCAGCTGATATTCCTTGTCCATTATCTAGACTTCGGCTATCGTTCAATTCAAATCCAGCCATCTTCCATGACATCGATGTCACCGTCTGTCTCGACTGATTCAATTTCAGATGTTCAAAGTACTTCTGGGGATAAGCATTGGCAAAATAAACACTCCTACCAATTGTCGAAAGTCTATGAAAGATGTTATATCGTTCAATAATTGGACGAAGCGACGAGTAGGGATATGGGCCAAAATGTTTGTTTATTATTCGCGCAGCGTTTTTCCCTGTAAATAAAGCCGTCTGGCCGGTTCCGCTTTGTGGTAAACCCCTCACTCCAAGAGTTGCATTGAGAGGAACCAGACTCACATCGGAGTAAAAACGTTGAGAATCTTTCTTATGGGGTATATCGTCATGGAGAAGGTTAGAGAGAGTGTAAAGTTTTTCAAAAAAAAACGGATTTGTTGTTGGGTCTTTCCTCCCTATACCTACACCATCTAAGAATAACATTAGAACATGAGGGCGTTTCGGCATCACTCCCTGATTGGTTCGCTTAGCGATTTCAACCAAGCTTTTTCAATGTCGCTCAAATTATCATTGAATATTGCTTCAAACACCTCTTCGTAAGAATACCCCTTTAAAAATTCTTTAAAAATCTCGTCAACCTTTCGTTCTCCATAGCGAGAAATAAGGAAATCAATCGTCGAAGCAAGTTTAGCATAGAGCTCTTTAACGTCGTCACGACGCTCCGAACGTGAATAGTCTTCATTGAGATCACGGAAAGAGGATACCGAAAGACGTGAAGGTTGACCAAAACGTTCAAGCTCCTCGCCAACATAAAATGAATAAGCCTCGGCAAGCCATTTGGGACAATCCTTAACTTCAGCAAGTAACGCACGAGTGACGACACGAGCGATTACGTTTTGTAATCTTTTCTCATCGCGAAGAATATCTTGTACATTAAGATAGATTTTTCCATCTTGAAATATGCCATCAGTGAAGATCAAGGATTTTGAATCTGAACGGAACCGTGCTACTGATTTATATATAGAAACCTCTATACGTCTCCTTTCAGATAATTGTAGTCGCTTTTGATATGCGGTATTCGTGCTCTCCATTATCTCTCCAATCATCTTAATATTGTCAAAGGAAATATTCCGCTCATACTTGATTCGATAATTATCAGTCACGTGTGTCTGAAATAATTCTGCTTGGATTATATTGACATAAAAAACTAATATGAGGTGTGTAAGAAGTATCATAAGATTCATCAAGAATTTATTGGTTTATCTGAGCTTACTACTTTCAAGAAGGATTGTGACCGGTCCATCGTTTACGAGAGCAATATCCATCATCGCACGGAATTCACCACTATAGACTTTCTCGCCGCCGATCTCATTCCGTAAAAACGAAATAAATTGGTTATAATAATTTTCCGCTCGTTCTGATGGTGCAGCATCAGTAAAACTTGGGCGATTGCCTTTTCGTGTATCCGCATATAACGTGAACTGAGATATGACGAGTGCTTCTCCCGAGATATCTTTTACCGAAAGATTCATTTTCCCAACATTATCCTCAAATATTCTCAAGTTGGCACATCGCTGGGCAAGATACTCTGCATCTTCCGCATTATCCATACTGCCAACCCCTAAAAATATCAACAAACCACGTTCGATTTTATTATATAATGCACCATTAATGCTCACGCTTGCAGATTTTACCCTCTGAATTAATGCGCGCAACGATTTATCTCCGGGTAGCCCTCAACACCCGCTCAATCTTATTGTAGTCTGATATGACTCCAATTTCATCGAACCCAGACAACTGGAATATCTCTTCGACCGCTTTCTTTTGACCGTATGCCATTTCAACGAACACAAAACCCTCAGGTTGAATCAAACTTTGAGCTTTTTGAGCAATTGCCCTAAAAAATGTTAGCCCATCAGAATTATCTGTAGTTGCAATAGCTGGCTCAAAACTACTGATCTCAGGCTCTAACTTCTGAAATTCAACTCGAGAAATATAAGGTGGATTCGAAACGATGACGTCATACTCACCGTCAAGAAGACGAACATCATCTCCCAAGAAATCTGCATGCATGAGATTTACTTGATGCTGTACTTCATGCATCCTAATGTTTGACCAAGCCATTTCAAGGGCATCGTAGCTTACATCGATTGCATTAATTCTGCAATTGGGAAGAAATTTTGCAAGGCTAATGGCGATATTACCGCTTCCTGTCCCAATATCCAAAATATTTTTAATTTCAATTGGCTGACTTTTAGTTATATCTATTACTTCCTGTACAAGTATTTCAGTTTCGGGACGTGGTATAAGCACTCGCGGATCGACTCTGAATCGTAATCCCATAAACTCGCATTCACCCAAAATATACTGCACAGGCTCACGAGAACAGCGCCTCTCGATATAGTCTTTAAATTGTGCTGACTCGTTTGAAGAGATGGATTTATTTGGATCTCTATGCAAATCGATTCTTGAGCATTGAAGAACGTGTGAAAGAAATAGCTCGCAAGTCAAATCGGTACTTTCAATTCCTTGAGACGTGAGGCGGTTCGATCCCCATTGTAAAAGTGATTTTACGGTCCATGCGGTATTTTCTTCGATTGTGATATCTTCGGGTGTTCCCGATTTGACGATCATATAAACTAATGAGTGATGATTTGAAAATCGATTGTTTAAGTTATCATTCAAAAGACGAAGTAGCTTTCAGGACAACCAATGTAATATCGTCATATTGTGGTATATTCCGACTGTGTTTTTTAACTTCTTCAACGATCTCTGTAAGAATGTGAGTCGATGACATACCTAATTTCGCTCGAACCATCTCTTCCAGTTTTTCCTCTCCCAATTCTTCGCCTTGTTCATTCATCGCCTCGCTGACACCATCGGTGAACATCACGAGAACTCCGCCATTATCAAATTTTACTTGTCCAGTCTGATAAGGAACGACGGTTTTCATGACGCCTAAGATTAACCCCCCTTTATCGAGTCGTTCTATCTTCCCATTACTATGGAATAAAAAAGGCGGATTATGACCTGCGTTGACATATCGTAATATTTTTGCTGGAGAATCTAAGAGACCCCAGAAGAATGTAATGAAACGATCAGAACCGGTATTATCACAGATGAGATCATTAACGCGTTTCGTGAGTTCATCAAGTGGTAATCCTAAAGGCACGAGCGCTCGAATTGTAGCCTGAAGATTCGCCATAAGCAGTGAGGCAGGAGTTCCTTTTCCCGAAACATCACCTACGGCAATAATATATTTTTCATCTCCAAGTGGAATAACATCGTAATAATCACCACCTACTTGTTTAGATGAAATGTTTGTCGCCGAAATATCAAAATGCCGAATCTGCGGAAGCTTGGCTGGGAGTAAACCCCTTTGAATCTCTTTTGCAATAGTTAATTCGTCCTCCATACGTTGCTTTTCAATTGCTTCTTTGAATAGGCGAGCATTTTCCAGTGATATAATTGCAAGATTACC
>DASRUF010000138.1:0-8332 GCA_035655575.1 Bacteroidota bacterium
TAATTTCAATGAACTATGGCAGGGTGAACAAACCCGACCTGAAACGTTTAATGGGGCAACAGGTGATCGAGGGTCATTATGCAAGAGGATATTATGTTCACCATGGCAATCGGTGCAAGCGGGTGCATCTCTATTTCCTTCCGCTAATGAAGCACCATGAACACTCTGAGCAAACTCATTTGCGATACTTTCATGACAATGCCCACATTGTTCAGGAATATGTGCTTTATTCACAAGCGCAGTCGGGTCGTAACTTTTCTTCATCTCGTGGCTTCCATGGCAATCGACACAATTGGCTGCTTTTGCATTCCCTTTCAGAAGCGCGGCACCATGAACACTTTTCTCGTATGCCGCGATGAATCCTGTCGCTGGCGTTGTTCGCTCTCGAATCGCAGGGTCATCAAGGTGGCAAGACAAACACATTCTCTCCTGGGCAACTTTTACTTGAGCAGAATCCTTCCCTGCTCGAACTCGAACAATATCATTCACATGGCAGGTTATACAACTGGGTGCGTGCGGGATTCCAGATTTCAATGCTTTTGCGTGTGACGATGTAACAAATTTTTCTTTAACATCTGAATGACATTTGCCACATGTTTCTATTAAATTTACACCATTGAACTTTGAGCCGAGGGCTTTTGGAGAAGTGATATCATGTGTGCCATGACAGTGCTTACAGGAGATATCCGACTGCCCAGCGCCACTCACCGCCTTCATCATCTGTGGGTGGAAAGAATGTTTCGCTGGTGCATCCTTATGGCAATTCATGCAGTTAATCGGTTTGATGCTCTCTTTATGAGGAACCTCATTGGGGTTAAAGCCGGTATGGCAAGCAGTACACAGGAGTTTTTTATGAGCAGAACTCGATAAAACGTTTTCATCGACGAAAAGTGAGACTGACTTCTGTGCCTTTTCCATCGTCAATGATTGGTCACTATGACAGGCGAGGCAATCCTCCTTCGTTTGTCCAATGGCAGGTAATTGATAAATTGCCAACAATGCGATCGATAAAGGAAGGATAAATAAAAAATGCGTTCGAGTATTCCGCATCATGTGTATCATTTTATTCATAAAGATACCATGAAGAACATTGTGATGATTTCACCATAATTGAGCCAGGGCAGCTTTATTCTATCCTATTTAATATTTTTCCCGTACAATTACAATGTCTCTATTAATTTACGGACATTCTGGGATACTTCCTCCAAATCAACTGGCTTCGGAAACATCACATCAACATATTGATGTACGTCATCCATTGCCAATCGCTGACCGAAATATGATACATAAAATAACATGATGTGAAGGTTTGGATTTTCCTTCCTCATCATGGTAAATCGACGCTTCATATTTTCTGTCAACATTGTATCGGCAATCAATAAATCGGGTCGATGATCCTTGACAATTAGTGGTAGCATCACTGCATCTGTTGTCATGATAATACGATAACGGTTGCTGAAAAATATTGATAGACTTAAACAGAAGTCATAATCGGAACTGAACAAGACAATCGATTTCGACAGCGATGTTTTTTTATCGTCTTGATGTCCCCTTATTGTTGTCAATGTTGAACTACTCATAGCTCATGTAATTATATAGTATATGAATGACAACCATTATGCCAGAGCTACTTTCAAGGACTTAAACTAAAAGTTAGGTAAGAAACGAGGGATTTTTTTACTTACGACTTAGCATCCCAATGAAATTTTTCAATACTGAGAAAGGATAAAAATGGTATTCTCACAACTGAGGATTGTTTTGAGGCTATAATTTATTTCAGAATCAGATAAGTTGTATGGTATAAGAATTACTTTGCGACAACACCAATTTAATTTCTGGCAATCACTCAAGAATCAATTCTTGCAACTCAAAATACAATTTCAGAATAATTTAACGTTTTGAGAAAATTTGTAAAAACCCTCAGATTATGTGGAGTTGCTCTTCGATATCTTTTTCAGAAATCAACAATTCTTGCATCGCTTCGGGTTTTACTGTTAATACCGGCACGGTTGAATAGCGGACAACTTTTTCTGCAACACTTCCCAGGAAAACATGTGCGAGTCCGGTTCTTCCATGCGTTGCGATGATGATGAGGTCCATTTCATCATCCTTTGCAATCCTAACAATCTCTGCATAAGCTTTACCAGTTTTAACTATTTGGTTAATGTTTCCTCGCAGCTTCACACGATCCAAAACGAATTGCTTTAGTCTCTCACTAGCTTTTGCCTCACCCGCTCGAATTGCGCGCTCAGATTTATGAGCGATCTTTTGCTGCTGAACGTTGTAAACATGGTCAACAACATGGATGAGAGAAAACTCAACTTCTTCCCTCAGTTCAAAAGTTGAAGCATAGTCTATCGCGGCGAGAGAGAGTTCTGAAAAATCAGTTGTGATTAATATTTTCTTAACCCTTTTCATTGCCAAATGATTTCCTGCTACCATCAAATATCCTTACAATGAACATGCCGAGAAAGTTGCGTAGAAAATTTAACACATCCATTCATTTCGGAATGTTTTTATGTCAGAGATAAGAATGTTCGCAATATCCTTCTCAGGTTTGAGAAGGACAAAAACTTCCAGATGTGGTTGGAAAATTTCTATCGGATGGTATTCGTCGGGGAGAGAATCCGCTTAACCAAGGGTCGATTTTATGAAAACTATAAAATCCTATTCCTTAATCCCTAAGTCCTTAATTCTCCTGTAAAGAGTAGGAAGACTAATCTTCAATAATTGAGATGTTTTTTCTTTATCAAAACTATTCTTTCTAAGAACGTTTAAGATATATTGTTTTTCCAAAGCATTAATTGCAACCTCCAACGATTGGGCTTCGCCCGATACCTGAATGCTCGAATCGCCCGGCAAGAAACCGGGTAAATCATCGATTGATATAAAGTCTTTTTTACAAAAGATAACTGCACGTTCGATGATATTTTCAAGCTCTCGAATTTCACCTTTCCATTCATGATGTATAAGTATACGCATTACTTCATGATCAACACCTTTGATGAGGCGACGCATCTCCTGTCGATATTTATCAACGAAATGTTCTACAAGTAAAGGAATATCTTCTTTGCGCTCCTCAAGTGAGGGGAGGCGAATTTCAACAACATTTAGCCGATAATGGAGATCATCACGAAATCTACCTGCTTCAACTTCTTTTTTCAAATCCCGGTTCGTTGAAGCGAGAATCCGAACATCAACGGTGATTGGCATGGATACACCGACCGCAGTTATTTCCTTTTGTTCAACAGCACGCAATAATTTCACCTGC
This sequence comes from Bacteroidota bacterium, assembly GCA_035655575.1. Classification (GTDB taxonomy): domain Bacteria; phylum Bacteroidota; class Ignavibacteria; order UBA10030; family SZUA-254; genus DASRUF01. The sequence goes on from DASRUF010000138.1 coordinate 3,272, forward strand.
AACTGAGTGGGCATTTCACTGATCTCATCCAAAAATAATGTCCCCCCGTCTGCTGCTTTGAAGTACCCAGGTTTATCACTGATCGCGCCAGTAAATGACCCTTTTTTATGACCAAAAAGCTCGCTCTCCATCAACGATTCAGGAATTGCACCACAATTCACTGTGATAAATGCCTTGTCTTTTCTTCTACTAGCCTGATGAATTGCCCTCGCAACAAGTTCTTTTCCCGTCCCACTCTTGCCAGTAATCAGAATAGTACTGTCAGTTGCTGAGATTGTCTGAATTATTTCAAAAACTTTCTGCATCGCGGGACTTTTTCCAATAAGGTTGGAAAAATCATACTGGCTACTAAGTTCTCGACGAAGGAATTGGTTTTCTAAGGCGAGCTGTTTATGCTCGAACAACCGTTTGATTTTCACTATCAATTCATCAAACTCGATTGGTTTGAGAATGTAATCGCTTGCGCCTTTCCGAATAGCCGTAATTGCCGTATCTAACGAACCATAAGCAGTGATAATGATGACTGATGATTGTGGATTTAACTGGAGGACGTGATCTAGCAACTCGATGCCTTTCATTTCGGGCATTTCGAGATCAGTAATAACAAGATCGTAGGGCTCAGAACGGAGTTTTTCGTATGCTACTTTTCCATTAGGTGCCTCAGTAACAATGTATCCCTCCTTCGTGAGGATAAATGAAATCGATTCTCGTATTATTACTTCATCATCAACCACCAAAATTCGTTCCGCCATTAGATAAATCCTTCCTTATATTAAAACTCATGATAGAGTGGAAGCCTTACAGTGAACGTCGTTCCTTTTGCTTCGACACTTTCAGCTTTTATTGTTCCTTGAAAACTTTTCACAATCCCATAGCTCACCCAGAGCCCTAAACCTGTTCCCTCACCAATTTTTTTAGTAGTGTAAAAAGGCTCGAAAATTTTAGGAAGTGCCTCTTCTCCAATTCCCGACCCGTTATCTTCGATACTTATAACAATATCATCGTTCTCAAGTTTAGAATTTACTGAGATTTTTCCTGATTGTTGTTCAATTTCTTTGTGCCTGTGCTTTTCGATTTTCTCATGAATCGCATCCACCGCATTGATGATAATATTTACAAATACCTGTTCGATCTGGTCAGGTACTAGTAAAAGCTTTGGCATGTTCTGATCAAGCTGGACATGAAAGGTGATATCTTTCGCCTTTTTACCTAACCGAACTATCTCAACGGCAGCGTGAACACATTTATTTACATCTGTTAACTGAACCTCGTATGATGATCGGCGTGAAAAATCAACAAGATCACGAATGATGCGGGAAATTCGGCTAATTTGTCCTTTGATTAATTCCAATTTCTCCTGTAAAAATTCATCCCGTGTCGATCGTGAAATAACTTGCACGAGCGATGAAATGGATGTTAGAGGATTTCCAACCTCGTGCGCGATACCCGCAGCAAGCATTCCAATGCTCTCCATCTTCTGCGCATGAATGAGTTGATGCTCTAAATGTTTTTGTTCCGTTAGATCGCGATGAACACCAAAATATCCAACCACTTTGGCATCATTATCGACGATCGGTGAGATCAGCAGCTGGGTATAATACGGCTCACCACTCCGCCGCCTATTCTCAACCTCTCCCATCCACACTTTCCCAACTGAAATCGTCTCCCACATTTTTTTCCAAAAGCTTTTGGGGTGTTTACCACTACCGAAGATACTTGGATTTTTACCAAGAACCTCTTCTTTCTTATACCCGCTCGCCTTTTCAAAGGCGGGATTGACATAGATAATTCTACCCCTGACATCAGTAATTTCTACCGGGTTCACAGTATAATGAGCAATATTTGAAAAACGAAGAAGGTCTAATTCCTTTTGTTTTTTTTCTGATATATCACGTACCAGAATGCAACAAACATTCTTTAACTGTCGATTTTCATTATGATACGGGGAGATGAATAATTCAACATCCATCGCTTCTCCGCTCTGTGTCAAGACCCCACCCTCCATTTTTTGCATGGAATCCTCCACGACACATTGTTGCAACGCTAAGTGAAATTGCTGGTGTGAGGCCTGATGCACTATTCGATCGAACGATTTATTCCGTAATTGACTTTTCTGATATCCAAGAAGCTTTTCCACTCGAGTATTCATCTCAAGAATATTTCCTTCTGGAGAAATAACAAAACACATATCGGGAAGAACATCTAAAAACCCTCCGATCAAGCCGAGCCGATCAATCGGCTTTCTTAGTATATCCTCAGAGCGCATCACGCATCCCCTGATGAGAAACAAAAGATTTTGCACCTACATCGATGTGGAAAAAGACGGGAATCATTGTTGTATGACAACGAAGTAAAATTTCATTACAAAATTCCTACTTTTTGAACAAAATATTTTAAGATAACACTTCATTTTTTTAAAACGACACCCCAGGCTATGTCTACTTAATGAACATAATCAAAGACTTCGCCAAGAATTATAGCTCATTCTCTAGGGTTGCATATTCTTATGTTGTTCTACTCGTTGATAAAAATCCTAAGGTATTTGTGTTCTTTGGTAAAATAATCGGGCATCTTCAAGCCGCCTCTAATCTGAGCCTCATATCAAACCGATTTAAGACCATCAATAACAGATATGGCCTGGTTCATCATGATGGATAACGAAAGTACTTAGATAAACAAAAGTTTCTTCCTATTGGCTTTCAAAAAATATTTAAGAGAATCCCCTTGAAACGCAAGGATAGACCATGTTCCACCGAATAACCGTTCGCGCTCCACAGAACCCGTCATACTGTTGATCTTCTCCGAAGAACAAAAAAATGATTTTATCCTTGTAAAAATATACACTTATCGTGTGAGATTCACAAGAAAAGATGAATAATAACTGACAACCCATCTTTGATGAACAGGGTAATCTTATATTGGTTTTCACAAAATTCCCCAATTAACGGTGGCGGCTCGCAAAGTTAAGGATGAAGAAAAATAGGAATCGCTTCAACGGGTGAAATCCGGTAAGGCAATCATGCAGATGACCTCTTGGGTAATAAAGGTCACCTGCATCAGTTATGTTTCAAAAATACCGTCTTTATTTAGGTTGGAGGATAATAGTATCCAGGTAAGTTGTAGCCGAAGCTGAGACACTTACATTCAGAATAGTTGTATCTTGGAACGCAGTATCACTTGGAGTGATATACACCGAATAAGTGTTTGGATTCAAGTACACAAGTTTAAAACCGCCTGATGTATCGGCAAATGTTGATGCCGTGTCAGTTGCTGTAAAAGCCCATACCGACGGTCGCGTCGCTGAAGGAGAGATAACTCCAGAGATAATTCCAGTCGTGCCCGTTGCAACTGTTCGAATCACAGGTTTAAGAATATACTTCGGATTCGTTGGGCTGCCTGTTTTTACAATTGACCTATTTGCATCAAAATCGAGTGTGAGCGTGTAGAGGATATCCGGTTCGATCACGGCATCAACATTGAGTTTAATACCACTCTGCATTCCGCTCGGTGTTGTCAGTGGTACCGAATCGCCATCAACAACGACATTGCTCCCCTCTCCGATAAAGAGCCGAATTTGAGAATACCTACCTACGGGAAGCTGAGTACTTCCAATGACAGCGTTTGCACCGTTAACAAGCATTAATAAATTATATGTTGCCGGTATCCGATTGAGAGTATACCACCCACTCATACTATCACTTGTTGCAATGTGTGCTTGAACGCTATCGATAACGATATTTACTTCATCATAGGATGCAGGCATATCAATCATTCTGATTTCCAGCATTCCCATGCCGTCCTCTGGCTGGTTTGTTGTCTCGCGATTACACGATGAAAACGAAACAATAGTGATGAGGATTAATCCTAATACAACGAAATTTTTCATTGAATCAACTCCTTTTTCTTTAAAATAGATAATAAAATTTGTATTTAAAATAATGAATCCCATGATTACATCGTGTGATAAAAATCAACAACGTCATCACAGTTGGACCTGATGGGGGCGATCAATTTTTTCCTAACATATGTAATTGCCACAAATCACGGCTGGTTGTATGGATAAATGGTAGTATTGCACGCCTCCCGGTAATCCCAATACTTTTTTCCAGATACTTCAGTTCCATGAACTTCTCTTTGACTTCTGGATCAGGTGCAACAGTAAAACCAGTTTCCCGCATTAAAAGGATCCCCTTGGCACGAACTGAAAGCTCAAGATGGATGCGAAGAAAACAGAACATATCGGCAACAACTTCTCCCGGAAACCGTCCCATGAGTGACTGAAGATAATTCCCAACTTTAGTTTCAGAAATTTTCCCTGTGTTGATCATTTCCAACAGTTCTGCATCCGTATCAAAACCAACACCCAACCACTGTCTCGTTGCTTTTTCACTTTGATTAAAGACAACCATCATCAATGTTGGTAAAATAATCAACAGAAGTACTGTAGTGATGTGTGGTGGCAATAACACGTGATTGTATATTGAATGTATGAAAATGGCGATCAGTAACCCGGGGAGAAAAAAATGTATGCTCTCAGACGATTTTCTCTCAGAGTAGTTCTTTGCAATAATTCCGAAGATCGCTGTTGCCCCACCATGCATGATTGCTGTTCCAAAACCTCTAATGATCCAGAGTAATAGTGTTGAATGTGGAAGTGATTGCAGATAGTAAATGTTTTCGATACATCCAAATCCCGTACCTATTGCAAATCCATATATGGCACCATCAACCATGAAACCAATCTTCTTATTCTTCATCAGGTAAATTATATAACTTGCCTTCAAGACTTCCTCTACAATTGGTGCGCCGTATCGTCTGAAAATTTTGTCGTCTATCGGCAATAGATTTAGCAACCAGGTGTTTACAAATAATGCGATGCCAACCACAATACACCCCACGAGTATTGCTAGAATAATTGAACTAAGTTTAACAAGTTTAAAGCTATCGAGGAAAATTAGAACCGTAAGAAATATGAAGACGGGTAAAAGACTTACTCCGATATCCACAACACTTGGACCAATCATTTCAATAATGACTCAATAAGTCTTTCTAACATGGAAC
>DASRUF010000139.1:0-4075 GCA_035655575.1 Bacteroidota bacterium
AACAAGCATTTCGTGTTGTTGTTCCAAATACGCTCCTTCCTCCCGGTGAATTCCAATATAGCGTGATGGCTGGTAAATTAAGGAATATTCCAGTCAATTATAGTAACCTCATCGTTGGTCGAGGTTTGAGTGTACATTCAACGGTGTATGCCGGCATGGAATATTTTTCTGATGAGGTTACTCAGAGAAACGTTTTTCCATTTATTCGAGGTGCGTTTCGCTTGACCAAATCCGTATCGAGTGATCTCTTCTTTTCACCATTGGGTGTTGCCCATACCGCTGTTAACATTCAATTCCCTTCACAGCTTCAGTTGGGTTTAACGTTTTCAAAATATCATCGAGACCCGTTTATCAATCCGAGCGGTTATATAAATACATTAAGTATATCGGCGCAGGGACCGATGATGGTCAATTCGACACGTGTTCTCTTAGGTGGAACAGGTATTCAAACAGTATCATCATTCTTACGAGATCGGACGTTATTTTTATATGCAAGTGTCAATTGGTTGAAGGCAAGAGTAGGTTTAGAACATGTGTTCAAAGAGGAGAATTTATCAAGAGGGTATGAGACAGCATTAAGCACGACCCGAATCAATACGTCGATCTTGGCTCCGGCACAAGTAGTCTTTAGTGCAGGAATTTCTTTTGATCATCTCGAGGGTCAGTTACAATCGATTTTTCTCAATGCACAACGACACATCTTTCGTAATCTCTTTTTTCAGGCGCAGCTACAACGAACTTTTCGTCCATCGATTACCTTCGGTCAAATCCGACTTAACTTATCGTTACCGTATGCGAGATTCATCACTTCAGGTATTCGTTCCGAGCGTGAAGGAGGGTTTAAGAGCACAACATTTGAACAATTAGCCTCTGGCTCAGTCACCGCCTCAAGTCGGACATGGGATGTTATTGCAGATTATCGCCGGCAAAGAGATCGTGGAATATTGCTGATCCGTCCTTACTTCGATGGCAATGATAATAATCTTCCTGATGGTGACGATCAATATCTACCGGACGTTAAGGTCACTACTCAGGGGAGATATTTGACAAAGTTCACTCAAGTGATTCCAAAAGGAACATTGGTAGGAAATGTTGAACCGTATCAGGATTATCTCGCTTCTATCGACCCGCAATCGTTAGGCAATCCATACTGGATACCGAAATATAACGCAATTTCGATAACGGCAGAACCGAACAAACTCAAAGTCATTAATTATCCGATTCTTTCCGGAGGATCAATCGGGGGTAGTGTGATGATCATCCGTGGCGATGCTATGTTACCGGTAGTAGGTCTAACAATCAAGATTCGTTCTGTCTCAGATAGCTTAGAATATCCTGCTGAACAGAAAGCAAGATTTCTAAAATCAACAAAAACCTATTCAAACGGTATGTATTCGTTCAATCGTTTGCATCCGGGGATGTATGAAATTTCTCTCGATGCTGAAGAGTTGAAATCACTCGGGTTGAGGACGCCAATACTTTTTAAGCAAGTTGAAATTAAGGTTTTGCCGGAAGGCGACGCAGTAGAAGATATTAATTTTATGTTACAGTAGAATATGATTCCCCATACATCAGAAAGAAGATGCGATGACTTGTCAGGTTAGAAAAATAAAACTTGGATGCAAATTAAAGTCTTGGAACCTCATGCATCAATTAGTATTATCATTAGTATTCTTATTTCTTCTTTCTCCACTGCCATTGCTTGCACAGGAGAAACAATATCCCGGTGGAGATACTGATGATGATGAGATTGAGATTGATAGCCTTAAGGATGATGATTTTTTTGAATCTTCGCGTGATCTCTACGATGATAATGTTTTCTTTGATACCTCAGCCAGCGATGACTGGCAATGGCAGAATCCTTATCCTCAAGGAAATCATCTTCATGCAGTAGATGTCACCGGCGATACGAGCGTTTTCGCTGTAGGTCGAATCTCGTCGGTGGTATCGAAAAAAATTGGGGACACAAGATGGCGAAGCAAACACTCATTAGGAAACCTGACAGATCCCTTGAACGCAATTGATATGGTCGATGATACCATTGGTTATACCGTGGGACCGTCTGGAATTATCTTTAAAACAACCGATGGCGGAGGATCGTGGAATAAAATGGCTGTTACAGGTGTTCCGGTGTCTTTTTTTGGAATCAAATTTCTTAATCGAGATACTGGCTGGGTTGTCGGTGCCAACGGAAGCATACGCAAGACAATCAACGGTGGAACTTCCTGGACCCTACAAATTCCCAATCCTGCAACTACCGTAAAATTACGTGCTGTTGATTTTTTGAATAATGATAGCGGATGTGTCGTTGGAGATAATGGTACCATCTATACCACAACCGATGCGGGAGTAACTTGGGTAGGTCAGACGAGCGGAGTAACAACATCACTGAGAGCAGTTCAGATGATAAGCGACGTTAAAACTCTCGTTGCGGGTGATAAAGGTGTTATTCGTCGAACCAATGATGGTGGGACTACATGGATAGCAACTGCATCCCCAACAGTGCAAGATATTCAGGCGATCCATATGCATTCCGATAGTATTACTGGTTGGGTTGTTGGGAAAAGTGGTACGGTAATGAAAACGATCAACGGTGGGCTTAATTGGTTGGCTCAAGCATCCGGAATAGAAGATTGGCTATTGGGCGTTAAATTTATTGATCAGAATAATGGATGGGCAGTTGGGACGAAAGGCGTAATCATTAATACTACAAACGGAGGTCAGAATTGGAGTAAAATTTCACAGGGATCACGTAAATCTTACTACTCAGGAGTTCATTTTGCGGATATGCAAAATGGTTGGGTTGTAGGAAAACAAGGAACGCTTCTGCAAACGACAAATGGTGGAACAACTTGGATTGAGAATTCCTCATTAATCGGCAAAGATTTAAATGATATTCAAATGATAAGTTCCAGTGTGATTATTGCGGTAGGGAATTCCGGCAGAATTTATAAATCGTCAAATGGCGGAACATCGTGGCAGCGGCTCTTGAGCGGTGTAGCTTCACAGCTTCATGCAGTTCACTTTGTTGATGCTCAAGTAGGATATGTCGCAGGCTCCTCCGGGCGAATACTTAAGACGACAAATGGAGGTCTTACTTGGCACATTAATAGGTTAAGCCCATACGTACCTCTTTACGATATTTACTTTCATAATGCAAATCTCGGATGGGTAGTTGGACGAGGGGGATTAATTCGTTATACCTCAGATGGTGGTGAAAATTGGCAGCCACAATCGACTGTTCTCTCGGCGTATACATTGCGGGGTGTTCATTTTAGTTCCTCTACGAGCGGTTGGGCGGTCGGTGAACGGGGTCTCATCATGCATACGACGAATGGTGGTTTTACCTGGCAGCTTCAGATTTCCGGAGTATCACAGCACCGATTAGCCAAAGTCGCATTTGCGAATGATCAGGTCGGTTGGGCTGTTGGATTTTTGGGAATTATGCTTTCAACTATAGACGGTGGCTCAACGTGGTCGGTCATACCACCTCTAACGTTAAACTTTTTAGCAGGTATCCACGTCGCAGATTCTGCAAGTGTTTGGGCTGTAGGCATGCTGGGGACAATCTTAAAATATGAGCCGTTTAGCGCTTCAGCAATCAGAAGGTCTGATTCGAAACCTGCCGAGCTGGCGAACTATCCGAATCCGTTCAATCCTACGACAACGATTTCATTCACGCTGCCAATGGCGACGACGATATCGCTGAAGGTTTATAATATTTTGGGTCAGGAAGTAAGAACACTCTTGAATGATCAAGAATATGATGCTGGTAAACATTCCGTAACGTTCACAGGGACGGACTTGGCATCAGGAATCTATATCTGTCGCCTTTATTCTATTGATGGAGTGATTCAAAAGAACTGGAAGGTTGTTTTAACAAAATAAATTCTCATCATTGTGGATCTGTGCTCTCAATTCGATTCGTATGATAAAGAGTTTCAGAATTTTAACACGATATGCATTTACATTTCTGTTCTTATGTGGAGGTCAGATTTCCCTCTCGCAAGATTGGATTTGGCAAAACCCGTTACCACAAGGTAATACCCTCTTCGATATCCACCTTTTTACACCT
>DASRUF010000140.1:0-6280 GCA_035655575.1 Bacteroidota bacterium
GGTAACCCCGCGTTCCCGCGCCAGGATTTGGGTGAGGTCGAGCGGAAAACCAAACGTGTCGTACAGTTCAAAGGCGCGCTGGCCGGAAAGGACGGGCGTGTCCTGATTTTCCAGCGCGTCAAGCGAACTTCTAAGCATATCGAGCCCGCGATCCAGCGTTTGATGGAAACGTCCCTCTTCACCGTGAATAATCCGTTTGATAAAATCGCGGCGCGGTGCGACATCGGGAAAGGCAGCGCCAAGCTGCTCAATGACTTTGTCCACCAGTTGATAAATGAAAGGCGAGTCCATTCCCAACCGTTTTCCGTAAAGCACCGCACGACGCAAAATGCGTCGGATGACATAGCCACGTCCTTCGTTGGATGGCATGGCACCATCGCCGATGGCAAACGTCAAACATCGCACATGGTCAGCGACAACGCGGTGCGGGACACCACGACTGTCGTCAAAGTACGGCTGATCGGTGATATTGGCAATTGTGTCGAGAATCGGGATAAACACATCGGTTTTATAGTTTGAATCCACCCCACTCAAGATAGCGACCATTCGCTCAAAACCCATGCCGGTATCGACATGCTTCGCAGGTAACGGAGTAAGATTTCCTTGCGCATCGCGGTCGTATTGGATAAACACGAGATTCCAAATTTCCATTACTCGTGGATCTCCTGCATTCACAAGCCTTGCCCCCGAGTAATCGGGGGTCATATCAATGTGAATTTCAGAACAGGGACCACACGGACCCGTTTCCCCCATCTCCCAAAAATTGTCCTTTTTACCGAAACGAAGAACATGTGATGAATCGATGTCAGTTACTTTTTTCCAAAATTCAAATGCTTCATCATCCGATTCATACACGGTTGCATAAAGCCGCTGTTTCTCAAGTCCCCAAACCTTGGTCAGCAATTCCCACGCCCATTCGATGGCTTCCTTTTTATAGTAATCGCCAAACGACCAGTTGCCGAGCATCTCAAAAAATGTATGGTGGTATGTATCCCGTCCGACTTCCTCCAGATCGTTGTGCTTTCCGCTAACGCGGATACACTTTTGAGAGTCTGCAACACGAACATAATCTCGTTTTCCCGTTCCAAGGAAGACATCCTTGAACTGATTCATTCCAGCATTTGTGAAAAGAAGCGTTTGGTCATCATAGGGGATAACAGGGGCACTCGGAACGATCGTGTGTCCACGTTCTTTAAAAAATTCTAAAAAACTCTGTCGGATTTCCTTGGATGTCATTTTCTCATTTCTTTTGGAAACTTCTTCGGGTCAAAATACGATTTGCCGTCCTTTCGCATCGACCATACATTGCTTACCTCTCGTAGATAAGGAGTTAATTCCTCAGTATATCTCGACCGCAACTTACTTCGAATTATTCGCCGCAGTTTTCTATTTGCGATTTGCTTGTCCTTCTTTTCAGATTCAGCGGTCGTGATGCCTCTGATTGGAGTTATTCTTCTTGAACGACTCATCGGAATTCCTACACCTCTATTTGTGTCATTAACTCAATTTCTTCAAGAACGCTGCTAACCTGTACACATTTTACCATCTCACCTTCGTAAACCATAGCTTTTCCACAATTGTGCACTTCCCAAGTGAGGGATTCAGCTTTAGCAAGGTCATATCCTGTCGCTTTTATTATCTGTCCGATCACCTCATCGAAAGTATGGACTTCGTCATTAAAGAGAATAACCCTCGCTGGCTCCTTAACGAGGACATCGAGTTCGTGCTCTTTTTCAGGTTCAATTAACTGTTCCATGACGCCATAACGTTCTTCATAAAAATATGATCTCAGGATGTAAAAAGTACCAAAAAGGGGTGACTTATGCAAAATACGGATTGACTTTTCACTAAAGAAGAAATATATTGTATAGAACGACCATCCACTCGATATTTTTTTCTATGAAAAAACCAGTCATTATCATCAGTATTATAATTTCCTTTGGACTCCCGATTTTAATGTTAGTCTCTTCGAAGCAACAAGTAGATGAAGCACAAAAGCTTGAGCGAGAGGAACATAGAGGAGCTTGGGGAATGTTTGAAGCTTGGTACAATTAACGAGCCTTGCCAAACGAGCTTATCCCTCAGGGTGCTTTTGAGAATGCAGCACGATATGTCAAAGCTTCAATGAGAAAGAATAATAAATCTCAATCAACTTCAGAGGCAGCATCAGAATGGAAATCGCTTGGGCCAACTAATATTGGGGGGCGAACTTTAGACATAGCAATTCATCCAACGAATACTAACATAGTTTGGGCTGGTGCTGCGAGCGGCGGTTTGTGGAAGTCCACTACCGGTGGAGTGGGATCAAATGCATGGAGTTATGTGAATACGGGGTATCAAACAATCTCAGTGAGCGCGGTCGAGATTGATCCAGTAAATCCCGATGTAATGTATATCGGTACCGGTGAGATTAGTCGGTATCAACGACCACTCGTTGGAACTCCCGGCGCTCGAGCATCGTATGGAATGGGAATATTAAAATCTACCGACGGAGGAATATCATGGACACAGCTCGGTCTTACATGGACATTTTCACAGATTACGGCGGTCCAACGAATCATCATCAACCCGCTCAATACGCGTACATTGTTTGCCGCTACAAGTGAGGGTGTATTTAAATCCCTCGATGCAGGTCAATCGTGGTCACAAGTGAATGTTGAGTTGATGGCGATGGATATAGTTATGAATCCAGTTGATACCAACTTGATCTATTCTGCACATGGTAATTTGAATTCTACTTCGAACCCCGGTCTTTATATGAGTGTGGACGCAGGGGATTCATGGTTCAAAGTTACCAACGGTCTTCCAGCAGAAAATTTTGGTAGGACGGCATTAACAATATCTTCATCAAATCCTTCGATTATATACGCAGGCATTGCATCAGGGAATTTACCCTCCTCTATCCTCGGTTTATATAAGACTTCCACTGGTGGTTCAAGCTGGACACAAGTTTCCACTACCAATTATGTCGGTTCTCAGGGCTGGTATGACAATGTGATAACTGTTCATCCAGAAAACCCTGACACAATTTTCTGTGCAGGACTGAATATTCATAAATCTACAAGTGGAGGTTCATCACTCGATGCGATCTCATCTGGTTTTGTTCACGTTGATCATCATGCGATAGCATTTGACCCATCGAATCCGTCAGTAATTTATTTTGGGACAGATGGGGGTATTTACAAATCGACAAACAGCGGTGATACTTTTATCGATTGTAATAGTGGGTATGTTACCACACAATTTTATCCGGGTTTTGCAAACGCTTTCGACGATTCATCGGTGGCGATGGGAGGTTTACAAGATAACGGTTCGGCAAAATATTCAGGCAGTAAATTGTGGACTCAGGTACTCGGAGCTGACGGTGGTTGGTGTGCCATTGATCCAACAAATAAAAATATCATGTATGGTGAATATCAGAATATGGTCTTGTTTAAATCGACAAATGGTGGATCAGGTTTTTCCAACATAAATAGTAATCTCCCGAGCAATTCGAGTAATACAAATTTCATACCTCCTTTTGTTCTTTCACCATCCTCGCCGAATATTCTTTATGCAGGATTAAAAATTGTCTATAAAACCACAAGTGGCGGGGATAATTGGTTTCCTACGAACAGTGGTGTTAACCTAAATGGAACGAATATCGCGTGTATCGGTGTCTCTTGGACAAGTCCGGAGACATTACTTGCTGCAACTGGCACAGGGTCATTGGGTGAGACACCGCTCTTCCAAATATTTCGGTCAATCAATGGCGGCACCACGTGGTTGAATGTAACGGGAAGTTTACCGAATCGCTATCCAACCGACATAGAATTTGATCCCACGAATAGCACAATCACGTATCTCACATATTCGGGATATGGAACTCCACATGTTTTCAAATCAACGAATGTTGGTTTAAGTTGGGTCGATTTCACAGCTAATCTTCCTGACATTCCACATCAAGCGATCACTGTTGATTATGAACAAACTCAAAACTTATATGTTGGCACTGATCTTGGAGTGTTCCGAAGTTCTGATGGCGGCTCATCATGGGAAGAGTATAATGAAGGCATGCCGACTGCTATGGTGTTAGATGTAACGATTTCTCGCGCGAATAAATCAATACGTGCTTCGACATTTGGGAATGGTGTGTATGAACGAAAGCTCATTCGGACACAAATGTTATCACTTTCAGTTCCCAATGGCGGGGAGATGTGGGTGGCTGGTCATGCAGAGGCGATCCAGTGGTCTCAACAGTTTATTAATCTTGTCAGAATCGAATATTCGACGAACAACGGAGCTACGTGGATTCTTATCAATGATAATACACCTGCATCCAATGGCTTCTACGACTGGACACTTCCCGACATTGCCACGACTCAAACACGCGTCCGAATCAGTGATGCCGAAAACGGAGAACTTGTCGATTCGAGTGATAGTGCATTTACAATTATTTTTAATCCCGATGTTACTGGAGATTGGAACATCATATCTTTAGATCATCGGGTGCCTGATACCCGATCATCGATCATTTTCCCAACCTCAATATCTGATGCTTTCACTTTTCTTAATGGCTATGTTAAGCGTGATTCATTAGTGAGCGGTGTTGGCTACTGGTTGAAATTTGGTGTTCCACAATTTATTGATATATCGGGAGATACTATTGAGATTGATACTGTTGAAGTGAAGACAGGCTGGAATATGATTGGTTCAATAACAAGACCGGTCGCCACTGCAAACATTATTGAGATTCCTCCCGGAAATACTGCTTCGTTATATTATGGGTTTCGTTTTGGGTATCTACCCGCCGACACAATTATTCCAAAGCGTGGGTATTGGATCAAAGCAAATGCTGATGGGAAATTGATTCTTTCACAATCCACGTCATCGAAAACCGAGATGAGTGACAGAAGAGAGCGATTGAATAGATCGAATTCCCTCACCATTACGGACCGCGTAGGTAATACACAAACATTATATCTCAAACAAGGCATGAAAAATTCAGATCTTGTACGCTACGAACTTCCGCCATTGCCACCAGCAAATCTGTTTGATGTCCGTTATGAATCTCAGCGGATGTTTGAGAGTCTCCCAGAAAAAATTGATCATTCGGTTGAATTGCCCATCTCGATAAGAGGGGCTGAATTTCCAATAAAAGTCAGTTGGGACGATGGAGATTTGAGTGGTAGCATGATGACAATAGTTACAGGAATGGAGGAACACGATCTAACAGGTAAGGGTGAAATTACCATCGATAGACCGATCACAGGGAAAGTCACTTTACGTGTTCAACCTGCAATGAATGAACATGTCCCCGGCTCCTTTACGCTTTATCAAAATTATCCCAATCCGTTTAATCCGACGACTATCATCCGATATTCGATGCCAGTGGAAAGCAAGGTTGTGTTAAAAGTGTACAACACAGTAGGGCAAGAAGTTGCAATCCTTGTCAATGAGATTCAGGATGCAGGAAACAAGTCCGTTGAGTGGAATGGATCTGGACTTCCGAGCGGTATTTATTTCTATCGTTTACAAGTTGGCTCGTTTCATGAAACAAAAAAATTAATCATGCTGAGATAGTATCTTATCAAAGCCATTTGATAAATTTTATAAGATCGCTCATTTAACTGAAGGATCCGTCAACTGTCCAATCTACCATCTGGTTGAAAAATTTGTCACCGGTATCTAAAAAAATAATTGGAGGTTGTAACAGAAGCTGGATCTTACCTGCATTAAAAACACCGTAAACATTGACGGTTGTTGAGTTGCCGCATCATCCTCTTCCCATTTTGCTCATTTATTTTACGCTAATTGTTGTGTATACCCTTGCTTTTCCAACAAAAGCCATATATATTTCATTATCGTCTTTGAAAAGAATGGACCATAAATTCAATATCATATAAGGCTTACCGTTCATTACCACAAGGGGGCTGCTCCTGCCAAGCGGTAAAATTACTGTATAACCAAATTCAATCAATGAGCAGTGAATCAAAGAGGTCAATCTAAATCGATCATTAATAAATAAGTGAAGATTACTTGAAAAAAATATTTATTATCGCTGCAATAATTATTTTCTTGCCTTATCTGGTGATTGCCCAATTTCGAGTTCTGGTTCCTATAACGATTCGAGATAATGGTACGAGCTCAAGGATTGATACGTTTGGTGTACACGTTAACGCTTCATATTGTATCGATGGAAGACTCGATCCAGAGCTTATCGAGCGTGAACTGGGACCAAGACCTCCAGTCGGTAATCTCGATGCTCGCTTCACCGACTCACGATCAGGAAGCGGTGCAT
>DASRUF010000141.1:0-7728 GCA_035655575.1 Bacteroidota bacterium
AAAAGAGTTTAACGAGGTAGGGATTAATCTTATTAACAATGGATTAAACTTTCTCCTGTACAATGTATCTAATGAATGGACACCGTTAAACGAATGTCGCCGAAATCTGATCAGGAATTAATTGAAGAATTCCGAAATGGTAAGATTGAAGGATTTAATGAGCTTGTTAGACGGTATCAAGAAAAGACTTATTGGTTGGCACGTCGGTTAGTCAATACACACGATGATGCTGATGATGTAGTTCAGGATGTTTTTGTTCGTGTCTATGAAGGTCTAAAGAGATTTCGTGGTGATTCTGAGTTTTCAACATGGCTATACCGAATTGTAACTAATGTTTCTTTAAATGCGATTAGGACAAGACGGTTAAAAGATTTCATTCGATATGATCAGCTCATGGATAATTTGTTTCCAGACGAAGTCACGACGGATGCCTATATCCTCCATGAAGAATATCAAACAATTTTGGGAAAAGCGATTGATAAGCTACCGGCAAAGCAGAAGTTGGTGTTCATCATGAGGTATTACGATGAATTATCTTATGAAGAGATTGGAAGAATCCTAAATAAATCTGTTGGTGGATTGAAAGCAAATTATTTTCATGCGTTACAAAAAATTAAATCATACGTCCAAAGGGAAATCAATTCATGACGTGTAACCACATACGATATCAACTTCCAGATTTTATACGTAATATGCTCTCTGAGTGGGAGAACAAAATCGTATTAGATCATCTCGCTACGTGTAAAATTTGTAGTCATGAGACTGAAGAACTTCGGTTGTTACTGTTTCGGATGGATAAAGAAAAAGCCCCGGCTCCGTCTGAAACGTATTTCACCTCTTTACTTCCAGAAATCCACAAACTTATTGAACGCGAAAAAACAAAAGTATCACCCGCATGGATGACGCGATTTGCAATGCCAGTAGCTGCAGTCTTTGTACTGGTACTATTTCTTGCTCGTGTTAACCCAATTCGAAATCACCATTCACATGAGGAGTTGCGGGTATTACTAGAGCAACTTGATTCAAACGACGTCCTACAGGTTGTTGAGCAATATACATCCACATGGACGCAATCGACAATATCAGTAGTGATTGACGATACGCTGTCTTATCATTTGGAGGATTATACTCTTTTAGCAGAGCTATTGAATGAGGAGAGCAATGGAAATATATATGATAACATTAATCTCCAAAGTATCATTGAATCAATGGATGACAAAGAATTTGAAAACATGTTATCATTATTAGGTAAACAATCATATGCTGACTAAATTAATGGCGAGGTAAACCATGAGAAATAGATACATTTTGTTCGCTTTTGTAATAATGTTGATTGGCTTGGATCCGGCTTATGCACAGCGCCGTCGACCGCCCGGTCCAGATTTTGAGCCAGGTCCCGAGCGCATCGAGCGATTTAAGACGATGAGACTAGTTGAGGCACTAAAATTAAAAGAGGAGGAATCGGTTAGGTTTTTTGCAAAACAAAATACTCATGATGAGAAAGTCCGTGAATTGATGAAGTCACGGAATGAAACTTTAGATGAGATATCTGAGAATGTGCGGGAACAGAGTCAATCAGACGAAATCCAAAAACGTATCGACACAATTCTTGAAATTGATCAAAACATTTTCCAGGAACGGAAACGGTATCATGAAGAAATGCGAAAGTTTTTATCTCAAGAACAATTTGCAAAATTCCTTCTCTTTGAACGGGAATTTGAACAACAAGTTCGTGATGCCATGAGAGAGATGAGACGGCGACCTCCCTTGAGACCATTAGATTAAGTCTTGTCGTCTACTTAATGATGAGACGAAAGCCCTTACTGTATAATCAGTAAGGGCTTTTCTTATTTTATATCGATCTTATCGTAGACTAAGTTGAGTTACTATTCAAATGGTCATGTTTGTAGATGTATTGTAAGCATCGTATATTTCTAACATGAAAACAGTGTATCTCGATTATTCTGCTACCACTCCCCTCGATCCCCGGTCTTTTGATGCAATGAGACCCTTCTTTCTGGAAAAATTTGGTAATGCATCTTCAATTCATCGAGTTGGACAGGAAGCAAGAGCGGCATTAGACAATAGCAGAGATAAGATCGCACAACTTCTTGCAGTAGATGCTGGCGAGATTTACTTCGTCAGTGGGGGAACAGAAGCGAATAATTTTGCTCTGAAGTGTATTGCTTGGAGAATGCGTGAAGATGGAAAAACTCACATCATTACAAGTAAAAGTGAACATCATGCAATTCTCGATACTTGTGAATATTTAGAACACACTGGATTTCAAGTATCATACATTGACGTTGATGATTATGGAATGGTAGAACCTGAGGAGATTGGGAAACGTGTTCGATCAACAACAGGATTAATTACTACTATGCATTCAAACAATGAGATTGGGACAATAAATCCAATTTCGGAGATCGCTGCGATTGCCCATGAACACAATGTAATTTTTCATTCGGATGCCGTACAATCGTTTGGGAAGATACCCCTAAGGGTACCGGATTTACAGGTCGATTCGTTATCATTGTCAGCTCATAAGATATATGGACCGAAAGGCATCGGTGTGCTCTATGTTCGTAAGGGAATTGAAATTGAGCGTCTTATGCACGGAGGTGGTCAAGAACGAGGTCGACGTGCCGGCACAGAAAATATACCGTTAATTGTTGGATTTGCCACCTCGGCAGAATTGATAATCAGTGAAATGGAATCAGAGCAGGGGAGAATATCAGAATTGCGAAACAAAATGAAATCTATGCTTCAGCAAAAAAATTCCTTTATAATATTTAATGGCCACCCCACACACGTTCTTCCGAATATCCTTAATATTTCTTTTGATAGTAGAAAAATTGATATCGATGGTGAAGCATTATTGTTTAATCTTGATTTGGCTGGAATTGCAGTCGCAAGTGGATCTGCTTGTACATCGGGGAGTATGACACCATCGCATGTTCTATCAGCGATGGGACGCGATCTCAAAACCGCGAAAGCATCGATCCGATTTTCATTAGGGCGAGCGACGACAGAAGAGGATCTCGATTATACTGTCAATACATTGGAGGGGATTATTAATCGGATTGGAAAGGTAATTGTATAACAATTGTTATTGATTATCGTGTGGCTGGGTGAATGGTGAACGATGGCGTTCCCATTCACGTACGGTAAGCCCATAACGCAACCCACGCTCGCTCACCGTGATCGAATCGAAATGAAATTTCTTCATGAAAATATTCAGAATAAGAGCTCCGGCTGTTAAAATATCTTCCCTGCCAATCGTTGCGTTAGACAGGGATTGAATTTCCTGCACTGTCATCGTGCACAGCATTTCAAATAATGAATTGACTGTTTCTAATTTCATTACATAGCCACGTACCTTATCAACTTCGAATTCAGTCAATTTTTGATCAAGGCAAGCAAGTGTTGTCACAGTACCGGCTACTCCAAGAAGCTGATATGTTGAAAGGTCTTGCTCAGGAATACCGTTACATTGATCGACGATTGTTTTCTCAGCAAGATGAATTTCATCGATAGTAGGTGGATTATGTCCGAAATATTGTTCAGTAATTCGGACACATCCAATTTGATAGCTGAACTGATGGATATCCACAGCCTCCTGTTTTTTTTGAATATTAGTTGATGGTATTGATACCTCGGTACTTCCGCCACCGATATCAAGAACCACTACTGGTTGGAAAGGTTGAGGCGTTCCACTTATTGCACCTCGATATGACCAAAGGGCTTCTTCTTTGCCATCCAGCACCTCAATATCTATTCCCGTTTTATTTTTCACATAGGCGAGAAAATCTTCTTTATTGACGGCGTCACGAACTGCGCTTGTAGCGGTTGCAATCAAATGATCAGCATGGTATCGCTGGGATATTGATTTATATTGATTAAGAATTAAAACGATTTGTTCAAAATTGGATGGATGAATGATTCTACTTTGATCCACATTTCTTCCAATCCGAGGAAAACGCTGCTCATGAGCAAGTGTATGAAGATTCCCAGCCTCATCAACATCAGCAACCAAAAGAAGACTCGTGTTTGTGCCTATATCAATACTTGCTATTCTCATTCTGCTTTTTTTGCTGCAAGTGTGAGCCATTCATTTTCGATTAGCCGGTCGATGGGCTTAAATTGAAAGCCTTGAAGTTTACTGATAATTTCTTGTTCATCGCTCATCAGTAAACCAGAAAGAAGTAACGTACCATCTTTTCGTAATAGACGTGCGAATTGTTCTAACATCTCGATGATAGTATTCAATGTTAAATTGGCACAAATAAGATCGAATGAATGTAAAGGAAGTTTTTGAATTGATGTATTCGAAATACTTATTTGCGATGCTACATTATTTGCCTGGATATTTTCTTTTGCATTATCAATCGCCCATTCATCGTTATCAATACCGATTGCCGACTGTGCCCCCAGTTTTACGGCAGTGATCGCAAGGATACCAGTACCCGTTCCTATATCTAACACAGTAGTCGCTGGTTGAATATATTTTTCAATGAGTGCAATGATCAATCGTGTAGATTCATGGTACCCTGTGCCGAATGACATCTTAGGATCAATTTGGATAAGAATTTTTCCATCAGGATTATCATAAAAAGCCCAGGATGGTTTAATAACTACTCTGCTTCCAATCTCGATTGGTTGTACAGTTTTTTCCCATTGTGCGTTCCAGTTTTCTTCTTCAATTTCTTTTACGCTGATTATCGAATTTACAGTTATGGTGCGGAGGATTTGTTTTAGGTACGTTAACAGTTGGTTTTGCTTGGTGTTGTCCCAGCGGTTCTTATTGATGTAACAGAGTAAGGACGAATCGGATTCTTGAAATGCCTCACATCCGAATTCAATCATTGTGGGCATGAGCGATTCACGCTGATGCTCATCAGCTGAAATAGATATTTCGAGGTAGGTGTTCACACCCAATGTCACCCTACGGGGTGAAAGTATAGATTACATGCGTTAGCACTCTTCCAACAGCTTCGAGACTTTCTGAACTGCATTTATCGACCGTGTCATCCATCGTATGCCAAAAACGATTCGATTCATCGGGGTAATCGAAATCGATGAGAACGATTGTTTTGATCCCTGCATTATTTAATGGTACATGATCATCCATAACAGAATTTTGGAGGGACTCTGAAAATTGATAGATATTTAACTGTTTTGCGGTCGACCAGATCAGCTCCACGATATCTGGTGCGTATTTTAATGACGTAGGTTCTTTCTGAATTTGTAATTCTTTGTCACCGACCATATCAACAACAACGCCAAATATTGGACTAAATCCTTGAGGGAGATGCGTTGCGAAATATTTTGACCCAAGAAGGTAATTATGTGAATCTCCTTCTTTTCCGTAATCTTCTCCATCGACAAAGAGGATATCAACACCTACTTTTGGTGGATGAATTTTGAGATTTCTGGCGATCTCCATGAGTATCGCAACGCCGCTGGCACCATCATTTGCTCCAATTATAGGGTGTTGTTGATTGTTAGGATCAGTATCCTGATCAGCCCAAGGCCGAGAGTCCCAGTGGGCAACCAGTAATATGCGGGTTGAAGCTTGGAGGTTGAATGATGAGATGACATTCGTCATCTTTAATGGTTTTCCATCGTATCCTGCATGTGTGAAGGTTTGTAGGTTTACAGCATTAGCATATTTTCGCATTTCAAATTCAAGGTAATCGAGACAACGCTCGTGGGCGATTGATCCTGGATTGCGTGGTCCAAACTTTGTCTGTCCCTTTACGTAATCGAAAGCTATTTGACCATTGAATTCGGGGATAAATGATTGGGCTACATCTACATCACGAAGAGACGGTGGATTCTTTTTTTGAGGTGAATTGTCTGAGCAATTTAGGAAGAAGGTAAGTAGTAGAATAAATAAAGTAGTTTTCATTCCGATTGTGATTTATTTGATCAAAAAATGTAGTGAAAACAGGTCTGATATGCAAAAGAAATGAAACTTTTTAAATGATTACCTCGTCTAATAGGTCAAAAGGTTTTTCAATATTTACTATGAGGTGACTCATGAAATCAACGCCAAGCACTACGACAAAATTCATCATCCTCATCGTTATTGCATTGCTTTTCAGTGCAACAATGATAGCTCTTTCATTGCGCCCTCGTCATGGGTATACAAACAGTGATACACGATGGGATAAATCTAGAACGATAGAAAAGAATTTTGCTGTTCAACAAGGGGGACAACTTATCTTGGATTCTGATGTAGGAGATGTTCGTGTTATTGGAAGTGAAGGAGACGAGGTAAGGGTGTCCGTGAAATTTAATGGACCAGTCAAATATCAGGAAAATATTGATGTAGATTTTGATCAGGATGGGAATAGTGTAACAATTACTGGAAAGAACAAGAAGAAATATTTTAATTTTTTTTCCGATGATTGGTTTGAAGTACAATATGAAATAGAACTTCCGACTAATTTTAATCTCGATATTCATACTGCAGGTGGAGATATTTTCATCCAAGATGCTTTTGGAAATATTCAGGGTGAAACGTCAGGGGGAGATATTCATCTAATACAACTTGATGGCGTAGTAAGAGTTGTTACCTCTGGAGGTGATATAGATGTGAAGGGCAGTAAGGGTGATGTTATGTTAAAAACTTCAGGAGGTGATGTACGAGGTGAATTCTTGACGGGCGTAGTTGATATCGAAACATCAGGTGGAGATATAATAATTGAGGATTCTGATGCTAAACTGAATGCGTCAACATCTGGGGGTGATATTCGAGTAGAATTAAAAGATAATAAGGGTATCGATGTTTCGACATCCGGTGGTACAATTAAAATAACATTACCTAAAACGATCACTGCCGACGTCGATGCGGAAACAACAGGAGGAGAAGTAAATTGTGATTTTGAATTTTCAGGTAAACTCAAAGACGGAAGCTTACAGGGCAAAATCAACGGCGGCGGTCTGATTATTAAAGCAGAAACATCTGGTGGAGATATTATTATTAACCCGATTGATTAATAACGAAAGGATTGAGTACTTTAATAAGATTGGATTCTTTATCGTGAAGCGAATTTAAAATTTGAAAGAATCTCCATGATTTTATCCTGCATATCTCTAAGAACTGAAATTTGAGCAGGATGATGATTACACATAATGCTGAAAGCAAGAAGTTTATCATCTGCTGTCTTCACATACCCCGATAGAGCGCTCACCCCTGTAATAGTCCCGGTTTTAGCTTTTACGTTACCCTCAGCTCGAGTTTGTTTCATTCGATTCTTTAGCGTTCCATCCACGCCACTGATGGGAAGACTTTCGAGAAACCGTTGAAAATTTTCTTTCTGCTCGTATTGTTTTTGGAGAATTTGGGTTAACATATCAGGGGAGACAACATTGTAGAAAGACATTCCGGAGCCATCTGCTAAAATCAATTTTGAGGTGTCGATAGAAATACCATATAAATATTCTTTTACAATTCTTAAACCAATGAGTGAAGTTCCCGGAGGACTTTGAGTTTCGGCTGCGATGATTTTTAACAAATTTTCTGCTGCAAGGTTATCACTGATTTTATTAATACGATGGATGACTGAATCGATGGGATGAACAATTTCTGCAAGCATTGAGCTACCTTTCAACGTATCAAGTTTAATATTTCCCTTGACCTTTATGCCTCTCTCGAGTAACTTTTCCCTCAGTAAAGCTAAGAAGTATAACTCCGGTTTCCAAACGCTTAACGAAAACGTC
>DASRUF010000142.1:0-2654 GCA_035655575.1 Bacteroidota bacterium
GTCCGCGATTTGGATGAGTGTATTATTTTTTGGAACTCCGGCGCAGCGCATCTCTATGGCTGGCAATCAGAGGAGGTATTGGGTAAATCAGCGGCAGAATTATTTTTCAAAGAAACTCCATCGAAATTCGATGAAGCGAAAAAAGTGCTACTTGAAAAAGGTGAATGGCAGGGAGAGTGTACGCATCTTACAAAAGACGGTCGTGAAATTGCCGTTAACAGCCATTGGACGTTAGTGAAAGACCAAGCTGGGAAACCCAAATCGATCCTTGTTATTAATACAGATATTACTGAACAAAAGCGACTCCAAGCTCAATTTCTCCGTTCACAGCGTATGGAGAGTGTCGGTACTCTCGCCGGTGGAATTGCTCACGATCTCAATAATATCCTCGCACCTATCTTATTGTCAGTCGAGATACTAAGGAATAAAGTCGTCGATGGCTCAGCGTTGAAAATGTTGGATGTGCTTGAATCGAGCGCCAAACGAGGTGCCGGTATCATCAAGCAAATACTTACATTTGCAAGAGGAACACAAGGTGAGAAAACATCGCTACAGCCAAAATATCTTGTTTCTGAAATTGAAAAAATGATCAGTGATACTTTCCCTCGCTCGATCCAGATAACGACAAAATCCGTTAAGCACCCATGGATTATTCAAGGAGATCCAACGCAATTGTATCAGGTATTGATGAATCTCTGCGTCAACGCAAGGGATGCAATGCCGAATGGTGGAGTGTTGAATATCGAGACCGATAACGTCGTTCTTGATGAACACATGACGGGAATCCATCTCGATGCAAAACCTGGATCATACGTGGTAATTTCGGTTTCAGATGCAGGCATGGGAATTCCCGCCAGTGTGATAGATAAAATCTTCGAGCCATTCTTCACCACAAAAGAGATTGGGAAAGGGACGGGTCTTGGCTTATCTACCGTCATTGGTATTGTGAAGAGTCATGGCGGTTTTGTCACTGTGTATAGCGAAATTAACAAGGGAACTCGGTTTAAGGTATATTTACCTGCAACTGATACAAAAGAGTCGGAAGGTGCGATGGATGATAAGGTGGAATTACCGAAAGGTAAGGGAGAATTGGTCCTGGTCGTCGATGATGAGGATGCCATTCGAGATATTCAAAAAAGGACACTTGAGGCACATGGGTATAGCGTACTTACAGCTCGAGATGGAACTGAAGCAATTGTAAAATATTCTTCCAATCAAGAAATGATTGAAGTTGTTGTAACCGATATGATGATGCCCTACATGGACGGTGTTGCGACGATCCGTGCGATCCGAAGGCTAAATCCTGCCGTCAAGTTCATCGGGATGAGTGGGTTACTGGAAGGTACAGACTATAATAAAGTTGTTGGCGGAGATGTTATTTTTCTCCAAAAACCATACACCACTGAGAAATTTTTGACGACACTGAATGAGGTCATTAATCAAGCGTGATATTATAGGTTCTGCGAAGTGGTGGATAGACTGCACGTTAATGTTGCTCAATTATTATTTTTGATTTTTGATAAATATATTTTATTCCCTATCTGAGTAAAACCATTTTCTTTACAGCACTATACCGTGCACTTATCAAACGGTAGAAATAGATTCCACTTGGCAAGTTTGAAGCATCCCATTCAACTTCATATGTTCCTGGCTGCTTAATCTCATTGACTAAGGTTTTCAATTCCCGTCCCAGGATATCATAAACCTTTAGACTGACAAGCTGGTTACTGACCACAGCATACTGAATTCTTGTTCTTGGATTGAATGGATTCGGATAGTTCTGAAAAAGATGATAACTCTCCGGGATTTGTCTTTCCTCTGATTCGACACCAACGAGAATTTTGGGCGCATTCGTTAAACGGATACTGAGTAGATTCTCATTTGGATCATTGCTGGAGATAGTTAAAAATCCCTGCTGTCGTCCATCATATGTCGACATAAAGCGGATAAGTGCGTTAATACTGTCTCCTGCACTGATCGTGAAACTGTTTACATTCAAAACTGAGTAAGCACTATCGGTTGTTGACATTCCCGTGACATTAAGATTTGATGCGCCTAAATTGTACAATCGTAGAGAAAGAGTATCAGATTGTCCCACCGCAATTGAATCAAACCGTAATTCAAAGGGAGAGATAGAGATTTCAGGCAGCAGTGTTGAAGTTCCTGAGCCAGTCATGGAGATATTTAAAGGATTGTTGGTAGTATCATTGCTATAGATGCTCAGCACATCATTTTGAATTCCAAGTGCATTAAGAGAAAAGGAAGCCATAATAGGATACGTCTCGCCTGGTGGGACAGTAAAGGAGATGGGGCCGGTAATGGAAAAATGATTGTTGCTGTGGGTAATATTTGCAACGTTCAATCCCAATTGCCCAATGTTTCTGATGTTTAAAATCAAATCCGAAGTTTTTCCAACGGTGATGCTTCCGAAACTAAGTGAAGTAGGTGTCACATTGATAATAGCAACTGGAGTTTTTCCAGTTCCACGAAGATAAACCTTCTCGGCTGGATAACCTGATGGAAATATGCGAAGTGTCCCCGTATCGCTTTGTGCGATAGTTGGAGTGTAACGTACGACAACAATGTGAGAGTCACCGGCAGCAACGCTGAAACTTGTTTCATTGAAAATGGAGAATTTAGCATTTGTGCTTGTT
>DASRUF010000143.1:0-3004 GCA_035655575.1 Bacteroidota bacterium
ATTTTCAGCAAAATAACGTCGTTGGAGAATATCTGCCCGAAGGCGTCGGCGGTGTGACGGAGCTGTTCAAGAACCGGATCGTTCTGCCGTTCGAAGGTTCGTATGAACAGTTTCGCCATGTGATTCATCATGAACTTGTGCATGCCGTGCTCAACGATATGTTTTACGGCGGATCGATTCAATCGATCATAACCAACAACATTACACTTCAGCTCCCATTATGGCTCAACGAGGGCTTAGCTGAATATGAAGCATTACGATGGGATGCAAATTCAGATATGTTCATGCGTGATGCAACAATTCACGAATATCTCCCACCCATTAGAAATCTCGACGGATACTTCGCCTATCGAGGCGGTCAATCGGTTTGGAATTACATCACCATGAAATATGGCGATCAAAAGATCGGTGAAATTCTCAATCGCATCAAAGGGACACACAGCGTCGAACATGGTTTTCGCAGTGCGGTCGGTTTAAGTATCGAGGAGCTTTCAGAGAAATGGCAAAAAGACCAGAAAGTTCTTTACTGGCCCGATATCGCAAAACGAGAGGATCCAGCCGATTACGCACGCCGATTAACCGACCATAAAAAAGATGGCAGTTTTTACAACACGAGTCCTACGATTTCACCACAAGGCGATCGAATCGCTTTCATTTCAAATCGAGACGATTATTTTGACGTTTACATCATGAGTGCAATCGATGGTTCGATTAAAGAGAAAATCATCAAGGGTCAACGAACTGCCGATTTTGAAGAGCTTCACCTTCTCACGCCGGGCATGTCGTGGTCGCCAGATGGAAAACGTCTCGTTCTTGCTGCCAAAAGTGGTAATCAAGATGCAATTATTATTATCGATGTTGAATCGGGCAACGAAGAAAAACTCGAGTTTGGATTAGATGGAATATTCTCTATTGATTGGTCACCTGCTCAACGAGTTGAGTTGTCAACTGATGAAACCCTAGGCAATCAGGCGGGCAAATTGGCATTCGTCGGCATGAAAGATGGTCGATCCGATATTTATGTCTACAATTTACAAACAAAAGAATTAAGCAATATCATTGAGGATGTTTTCAGCGACGCAGACCCGAGTTGGTCATCTGATGGCAAAGCGATATATTTTTCTTCCGATCGCAGATGGAATCTTGACCCTTCAGTTGTCTCTCCATCGTTTAAAATGCAGCAATACGATTTTAATCAAGCTGATCTCTATAGTATCGACATTAGTACAAGGAACATCACGAGAATTACCGATTATCCTAATAGCGATGAATCTTCACCAGTAGCTGCTGCGGATGGAAAACACCTCATATTTATCTCCGATATGAATGGAATCAATAATATCTATATTAAAAGTTTAGTCGATGACTCGACTCGTCGAGTGGACGGCTCCGTTCGTCCTTTAACAAATTCAATTAGTGGAGTTTACCAGCTCTCAATCTCCCGAGATGGATATAAGCTCGCTTTTGGTTCTCTAACGAACGGTGGATTCGATATTTTTGTTTTGCGATCTCCGATGGAACAGAATCTCAACATTGCAGAACTCGAACCAACGGAATATTTCAAACGTCTCACACAGCGTCATAAACAAACCGATCTCACTCAAGAACAAAGCGATAGCATCAGGGTCTCCGATGAAATTCTGATAAAAATTGGCAAGAGTGATTCCACAAACTTTTATGGTGATGAGGCAAAAGTTGATCTTCGCAATTATGTCTTCGATGATGCATTTAAATATAAATCGCAAAAGGATACCGGAAAAACCATTCCTGTCATTACTGACAACCTCGATGAAGAAGGAAACTACAAAGTCAATAAATACAAATTGAATTTTTCACCAGATATTGTGTACGGAAATGCCGGCTATAATACGTATTATGGAGTTGTCGGTTCAACGGTGATGGCATTTAGCGATATGTTGGGTGATCATCAGATTTATATTTTGACAAACTTACTCTTTGATCTAAAAAACAGCGACTATGCTCTCGCCTATTTGTATTTACCCAAACGGATCGATTATGGTATACAGGGATTTCACAGTGCCCGCTTCCTCCTGCTCCAAGACGCTTCCTTCAACGAATACCTCTATCGATTTAGAAATTACGGATTAATGGGACTTGCTTCTTTACCACTGAACAAGTTCAATCGGCTCGAATTTTCGCTGTCTTGGTTTAACATTACGAAAGATAACTTGGATCTATCCTATCTACCCACAGATCGACGCTCACTCTTAGTACCATCGATCAGTTATGTGCATGATACAAGTCTTTGGGAATTGATCGCACCCTCGAATGGAGAACGATACAATCTCACCCTAATGCCCAGCCCAAAATTGGGCGATGAGTCTCTAGGATTTTATACGATCACCGTTGATTATCGAACCTATTACAGAATTTGGGCGAGATACGCATTTGCCCTAAGGTTTGCCGGTGGCGGTAGTTTTGGTGAAGATCCACAACGCTTTATCATCGGTGGAGTTGATAATTGGATCAATCGTAAATTTGAAAACAACCGCATCCCAATTGAAAATGCAGAAGATTTTGTATTTCTCACTTCAGGAGTTCCTCTGCGCGGGTATAACTACAACGCAAAAATCGGCACAAAGTATGCATTGATGAATATGGAATTTCGGTTTCCACTCTTCGGATACCTCGCGGCTGGACCTCTTCCGGTGTTCTTTCAGAGCTTGACAGGCGTTCTCTTCCTCGATATGGGGACCGCGTGGACAAGACGTACCGACTTTAAAGCTTTCGAAAGAGATTCCGAGAATAATCTCAGGATGCGAGACCTTTTAACCGGTACAGGTTATGGAGTACGGATGATCTTCCTCGGCTTCCTCTTAAAAATGGACGTTGCGTGGTCGTTCGACTTCCAAGATTTTTCAACTCCTCAGTACTACTTCTCTCTTGGTGCCGATATATAATTAAATGTTGTTACGCTATATCCCTGTTTTCCCCAAGACATGACGCTCCTCTGGAGTTTTATTGCATGCCTTTTGTGTTTCTA
>DASRUF010000144.1:0-6135 GCA_035655575.1 Bacteroidota bacterium
TCGTTAATATATATTCTTGAATGATAAACATGATTTGGAGGTTAAAATGAAAATCAATTTTATTGCACTCGTTATTGTTTCAAGCGTATTTTTTTTCATCGGTTGTGGTCCCTCAAAGAAAGTGACTCGTGTTGAACCAGACACAACCATTGATTTGAGTGGAGAATGGAACGATACTGATTCACGTCTTGTCGCGGAAGAGATGATCAAAGATGTCCTTGCACGTACCTGGCTAAGTGATTATCGGGCTGCCAAAGAAAAACAACCAACTGTTATTGTCGGGGCTGTGAAGAATCGTACTTCTGAGCATATCCAGACAACCACTTTTATCAAGAACCTCGAAAAAGAACTTATTAATTCCGGGCGAGTATATTTTGTAGCCAACAAAGAGGAGCGAGTGGATGTACGCGAGGAGCGATCTGATCAGCAAGAGCATGCATCTGATGAGACAATGAAGAAGTTTCAAAAGGAAACTGGTGCAGATTACTTGTTGCGAGGTGATATGACCACCATCATCGATCAAGATGGCGGAGAGAAAGTAAAATATTATCAGGTTAATCTTGAACTTATCGACATAGAATCGAACCGTAAGGTGTGGGTTGGAGAAAAGAAAATCAAAAAACTCGTTTCTCAGCGCGGTTCAAAATTTTAGCTTTTTCATAATATAATTTTCTTGGCACTGGTCGTGCCTTACCCTTCTGCAATGAAGCACTGTTGGTTTATCATCAGTGCTTTTTTATTCATTTCCTGTGCTACATCGGGAGGTTTCTATTCGACTGTAGATGGTAATATCTCGGATGGCAAGTACGAAGAAGCGCTTAAAACAGTACGGGAGAACCGTTCGTGGTACGGTGACAAAAGCTCGGTGCTGTTTAATTTTGATATGGGACTGCTATACCATTATGCCGGCGAACATGATTCAAGCCTTGCCTATTTCTTCGCTGCAGAGAAGGAAATAGACGATCTCTACACCAAAAGCATTTCTCAAGAAGTGTTATCATTCATGATCAACGATAACATTCTACCCTATGAAGGTGAGGACTTTGAGAAAGTTCTCGTCAATATTTTTTTGGCGTTGAATTATGCAGAAGAGGGTATGATCGAAGATGCTCTGGTCGAAGCGCGGAAAGTTGATTTGAAGTTACGTGAATATGCACATCAATATGACGACAAAAATAAATATCAGGAAGATGCATTTATCAGATACATCGCTGGAGTATTGTATGAGACCGGTGGTGAGATAAACGACGCATTTATCTCGTATAAAAAATCGTTTGAGGCATACAAGACATACGAGAATGAATATGGAACAAAAGCTCCGAGTTTTCTTCTCGATGATCTTGTTCGGACTGGAATGTTGATGGAATTTACTGATGAAGTTGAGCAATATCGTGGTATGGGGGGACGCTGGGAAGCTCATGAGGGTTTGACAGAAGGAAATATCCTAGTCATTGTCTATACGGGTAAAGGTCCGGCGAAACAGGAAATCAAAAAAACTGTTACTATACCTGATACTTCAGGCGTATTGCATACGTTTCAAATCGCACTCCCGGAGTTTCAACCCCGCTATCAAAAACCACGATCGTACGATGTTCACATAGTTGCAGCAGATGATTCCATCACAGCTGCAACCACATGTGCAGAAAACATCACAGCCATCGCTCAGCGAGTATTAGAAGATCGGTTGGGCTTAATTTATTTAAAGAGTGGAGGCCGTGCCGTATTGAAATTTCTCGCAGCGGAGAAGATAAAAGGAGAAATGAAAAAAGACGATAAGAATAAAGTCAAAAATTTTCTTGGCAGTCTCGCTGTTGATCTTGTTGTTGGTGCGACCGAGCAAGCAGATACTCGGAGTTGGCGAACCCTTCCATCGGAGATCCAGCTTGTAAAGCTCTCGCTGAAACCGGGCGACTATCTGTTGAATGTGAAGGCGTCTGATGCTGGATATTCATTACGCGAAGTCTCGATGAAAGTACAACGAGGGAAAACCTCATTTGTGATTGTGGATGATGTGCGATAAGATCTGTTATCAATAGTGTCCGTTCTTTCCCAAAACTAAAAGCTTCCCTTTTAAATTCATTCCATCGATGATAGCGTTGAGATAAGCGTCAACGTGTACCCTATCAATTATCGAGGTGTTTGAAAAAGAAAGAACGTAACTTTGGAGAATGAAAGCATTCATCTTCTCACAAGTGATGAAGATTTAGCTCTTCTTTTTCAGATATGAGAAGGTAGAACGGTATAGAAGATATTACCTTCGAAATTATTTGCCTTTCCCATTTTGTAAAGGGCTTTTCTATGTGATAATATGTAACGAACGGTGGCACGATGGTTGAAACTCATTTTGATGTCAGCATTAAGAGGCTATTATGAATATAGATTTTACAAAAGATGAACTGGACCTTCTAATTGGTACATTAACAGCGACGCTCTCGGACTTGCGGCAGGAGATTTATCATACAGAGGAGTTTGAGTATAAAAAAGCACTTAAAGATAAAAAAATTGTAGTTGAAAACATTTTACACAAACTGATGAGCACTACAGAGATACATGCTTAGATAGGAGAGGGTTATGAAACAAGAAAAGAATTGCATCAAAATTTCAGTGGAGCAAATCATCAATGAGGCTATCGAACGGGAGAAAGCACTGAGGGAGTATTATCGGAAAGCCATTGATGATGTGGGACCGGATGCAAGGCGGTTGATTTCGTGCCTTCATGCACAGAATAACGAACGCATACAGCGGCTCGAAAGCTTGCTTGATGAGATTAGAGAATTACGTGAGCTGACCGGCTCGATCGCAGATTGAGTGGTTTTCAGCGGTCTGAGTTTATCAAATCATCCAAAAAGTAAAGGATTGTTATGCCAAAATATAGGATCGCATGGTTACCGGGCGACGGTATCGGTGTTGAAGTATTAGAAGCAGCCAGAGTTGTCTTAAAAAAACTCGCTCTTGATGCCGAATATATAGAAGGTGATATTGGCTGGGAGTTTTGGTGCAAGGAAGGTGACCCGCTTCCACAACGAACGATTGATCTCATGAACAATGTCGATGCAGCATTGTTTGGTGCGATCACTTCAAAACCGGTGAAAGCCGCACAGACAGAGCTTTCACCTGCTCTCCATGGAAAGGGATTACAGTACCGCTCACCGATTGTTCGGATGCGGCAGCTTTTTGACTTGTACATTTGTCTTCGACCGTGCAAAGCATATCCCGGAAATCCGCTGAACTATAGGGAGAATATTGACCTTGTTGTGTTTAGGGAGAATACCGAAGACTTGTACGCAGGGGTGGAGTTCTCTCCTGTTCCAGATGAGTTGGTTGAGACACTCTCGAAACTCTCAAAGCCGTTCTCTCCATTTAAGGATTATCCAAAAGATCAATATGCGATCTCCTGTAAGATTAATACCCACAAAGGCTCAGAGCGAATCGTCCGCGCAGCATTCGACTTCGCAAAGAAATTTAACCGGAAGAAAGTAACAGTTGTGCATAAGGCGAATGTTGTTCGTGCGACCGATGGATTATTCCTCGAAACTGCAAAGGAGGTTGCAAAAGATTATCCTACCATTCAAATGGATGATGCGAATATCGATGCAATGACAATGTGGCTATTGAAGAATCCGTTCAACTATGATGTGCTTGTTGCACCAAATCTCTATGGTGATATCATTTCTGATCTTTGCGCGCAGATGGTTGGAGGGTTAGGGTTTGGTTGTTCGGGGAATATCGGAACCAAGCTTGCAGTGTTTGAACCGACGCACGGCTCTGCACCCAAGTATGCGGGTAAGTACAAAGTGAATCCCATCGCCACTATCCTCGCCGCGAAAATGATGCTGGATTGGCTTGGCGAAAAAGAGAAAGCGGTGCAGTTGGAAAACGCTGTGACTGCTGTAATTAAGGAAGGTAAAGTATGCACGTATGATATGGGCGGTAACAGCACGACGATAGATATGGCACAAGCGATAGCAAATAAGTTGTGATATGAAAGAGTTAAATTCAAAATTAGCATTTTGTGTTTTGTTTCGAATTTCGATATTCGTTTTTCGGATTTCACTGAGGTAAATTCCCACAACTCTGTTTGAGTATATGAAAAACATCATTATCCATGAAGTTGGTATGAGAGATGGACTGCAGATGGAAAAACAGGTTGTCCCAATGGAGCTGAAGTTGAAATGGATACGAGCTATTATGGAATCCGGCGTGGATATCATCCAGATTGGCTCATTTGTTCATCCGGAAAAAGTTCCACAAATGGCAGATACCGATAAATTGTTTACCGAGTTGACAAAAGATAATTCAAGACCGGAGAATGTTGTTCTTTCAGGATTAGTTTTGAATGAGAAGGGTCTTGAACGTGGGTTCAACTGCGGCGTTGAAATGTTTTGTATGGGGGTGTCAGCAAGTGAAACACACAGTAGGAAGAATACTGGTATGAGTGTTGCCGAAGCGACCGACCGCATTATTGCAATGGCAAAGCAGGCAGAAGCGGTGGGCAAGCGGGTACAAGTTTCTGTACAGTCTGCTTTTGGATGTGGTTACGAAGGTTATATTCCGCAGGAGCGAGTGCTGCGAATTGTTCAAAAGTATCTGGATGCTGGTCTAAAGAAGATTAGTCTTGCTGATACTGCTGGACATGCGACTCCGGATCAAGTCGAAAAATTATTTAAAGCGATCCTTGATACCAACAGCTCTGTTGAGTGTGCATGTCATTTTCACAATACGTATGGCATGGGAATCGCTAATGCCTATGCTGCGATGAAGGTTGGTGTACAGAACTATGAAAGTTCCATTGCTGGGCTTGGAGGGTGTCCGTTTACGAAAATTGCTGGTGCGAATCTGTGCACAGAAGATTTTGTCCACATGCTTCACCGGATGAACCTCCGTAGGGATGTCAATCTTCTGAAACTTATTGAAGCTGCGAAGGATGTGGCAAGGTTTTTTGCACGTGAGATGTCTGGATCTGTTCATAAAACAGGACCAATTCCTGAAAGGGAAACAGTCCATTGAAAACGATTACTTTTTGAGAGATTAAATGGAAACAATGCAAATATTATCTGGTATCCGTGTTCTCGATCTGACAAATGTCTTATCAGGCCCTTTTGCAACACTGCACCTCGCACTATGTGGTGCTGAAGTCATCAAAATCGAAAATCCAACAGATGGTGACCTTGCACGAAAACTCGGCTGCTTACCAAAGTATAATCAAATGCTCATGGGTACGAGTTTTCTTGCACAAAATGCGAATAAGAAATCAGTGACACTAAATCTCAAAACACCTGAGGGAAAGGAAATCTTCAAGAAACTGGTAAAGACTGCTGATATCGTAGTTGAAAATTTCCGTCCCGATGTAATGCCTCGCTTGGGACTTTCTCATCATACGCTGCGTGAAATGAATCCACGTTTAGTTTACTGTGCAATTTCGGGATTTGGGATTGATGGACCCGATGCACTCAAGCCTGCCTACGACCAGATTATCCAAGGCTTGAGCGGCGAAATGGCGATCAACGGTGACGATCGATTGAATCCGCTGCGAGCAGGTTTTCCGGTGTGCGATACGGTGGGCGGCTTGAATGCAGCATTTGCAATAGTTGCCGCGTTGTATCACCGTGAAAAGACAGGAGAAGGACAATTCATTGATGTGGCGCTCCTCGATTCCATCATGCCACTAATGGGTTGGGTTGCAGCAAACCTACTCATCGGTGGACAGCAACCTGTGCTGATGGGAAACGATAACTTCACCGCAGCACCATCAGGAACATTTAGAACGAAAGATGGTAATATCAATATTGCAGCGAACAAACAGGAGCAATGGGAAGCAGTAGCAGATGTACTTGGAGTTCCTCAGTTAAAAACCGATTCACGATTTCAGGAACGAGACACTCGAAAAAAGAATCGTAAGCTTCTCACTCCGTTCCTTGAAGAAAAGCTGAAAGAACGTGAGACTAAATATTGGGTGGATATTCTCAATGCACACGACGTTCCATCGGGAGAAATTCTCGATCTTGAAGCAGCGTTGGACCAACCTCAAATCAAACATCGTGGGACAATTACGAGCATCACCGCTGAAGGAATTGGGGAGTTAAAACTATTCAATCTCACGGCGAAGTTTGAAAAGACACCCGGTGCAGTGAAAAC
>DASRUF010000145.1:0-4798 GCA_035655575.1 Bacteroidota bacterium
AGGACAACGAATGAGCCCATTGGAGTAATAAATGAAAAATATGTTTGTAATTACTGCTGCGTTTCTTTTCTCAGGTTGTATGCACTTCATGATGACAGGCAATCATGATGGATCGTCATCTCAAGTGCAGCCTGCCTACGAAAAAGAAGTTGTTGCAGGATCGATAAAAGCATCGGCCGTTTTTCCGCTCATCCGGGTTGACAAGGAAATGGAAATCACTGTAAGATTAAATGACGTGGAAGCTAACCACCCCATTAAAAACGCAACTGTTGTGGCGGAATTCTCTCCCCTTCATGACATTCATGAAGACTCAACAGTTCACAAACAAGAATCGGTAGATGAAGTCCATGCCGAAGAACAACAAGCAGGAAAATATGTGCTCAGATTTACTCCTGCACATGCAGCGCAGTACATGATAAGCATCCGTGTTACGGCAATTGCAGGTAAGTTACTTCAGCAACCCGTTCTAATGACAACCACGAGAGAGGTTGTCGAGGAAATGGGCAATCATTCTCACGGCGGTATGCACAGCATTGGTAAATCAACGACGATGCTTATCGTTGGCGGAGCAATTATGGCTGCAATGATGATTGGTATGCTTTTAGTGCGTGGGGGGATGTTTTAAAGTTTGAAACGACAATACAAGGAGAAAGCTATGTCTCACAAGAGCAATCAACAGGTAAGAACACAAACACGTTGGCATCCAGCGATTATCGCTGCAATAATCATCGGTGGGATAACACTTTTTGCGTATGCTGTACATTTGTTTCAGCAAGGTTTGCTGCCGCAGTCTACTGAACAGGTTGCAGCCAACAAATTCGATCCATCTCTTGAAGTCATAGTTAGCACCATTGCAGCAAAATTCATCTGTGCATGTGGAGACTGTGGAAATTTATCGTTGGACGTTTGCACATGTCCCGACGCTGCCAAGGAGCGGGAAATGATTCGACGTTACTTGCGTGCTGGACAACTACCCGAGCAAGTCATCGTAACCATAAATGAATTATTTGGCGGTCTAAAACCTGAGTTCAACATAGAATAAGGATATTCTGTGCGCGTCCTGTTCATGTACTCTCTAATTGTGTCACAGTTAGATACCGAGAAAGGAAAAAATCAGAATGGTCAAAGACCTCGTCTGTGGAATGGACGTCGACGAAAGTAACCCACCTTTCACATCTGCATATAAAGGAAAAATTTATTATTTTTGTTCACACTCGTGTCAACGAGAGTTTGAACGTAATCCAGAGAAGTATCTAAAATAATCCAATACACCAACAATAAGGAGATTCTATGAAAAAACCGATGTTTATTATTTTTTTGGTTAGCTTTCTTTTTTCAGCGTGCACAAAAGAACAGCCACCTCCGCCCAATCAAGAAGTTTTAACTCAGCAGGAACAAGCCAAAACCGGCGCAACGATGATGGCAGAGGCGAAGGAGATGCTCACAGATGCAAAAGACCAGCTTACTCAAGAAGGCAAACTCACTTGTTGCTTGAAAGAACCATGTAATATGTGTCCGCTCGAAGAAAATGAATGCGACTGCTACAAAGATCTCAAGAAAGGCGAGCACGTGTGCGTTGAATGTTATGCAGGCTGGCAACAAGGTAAGGGCGGCATTGCAGGAATCAAGACAGAGGATGTCAAAACAGACTTTGTAAAACATTCACATTAATACATGCTGTCATATTAATCAAGGTGTGATTTACTTTTGGATGAACTTCAACAAATACCGACTCTAAGACAGTTGAAACCACGTCGATTTCCATTGCTTAAATCTGCTATCCGTGAACTACTTCACCGCCCAGTGGCTTTCGGCGACGATCACAAAGGTTTGGAAGATCTGTTTCGATGGTCTGAAGACCCTTGGAATTTCCGACGATCTCCTTATGAGCAAGATCGCATGTTTGCTTTATTACAATTAATTAAACAACATCCTCACGATACAATTTTGGAAATCGGATGTGCTGAGGGATTTTTCAGCGGGAAATTATCAAAAATTGCCAAACAAGTTGTCGCCATCGATGTCAGTGAGACTGCAATTGAACGAGCGAAAATTCATTACCCTGATGTGACGTTTGTTCAAACGAGTCTCGAAGAATTCAGTTGGAATAACAAATTTGATATAGTCATCTGTGCAGAAACATTGTACTATATGCAGGACATTGAATCTGCAATACAAAAACTTTCAGGGTTGGGAAGATATTGTCTGGTTAGCTACAACCGCCGTAAAAACAAAAGGCTTGATCCATTTTTTAAAAGAATGGACCTTATCGAGTATAAAAAATTTCAAAAAAGGTATTGGGTTTGGACCCGTTCAATGAAAATGGCATTGTGGAAGAATAAAGAAGGATAAGTATAGTGTTCAACTGGTATTTTAGAAAACATGTCCTTTTTTAAACTGCCAGATGCTAATACTTGTTATCAACGCAGCAACACCAAAGAGTACTGCAAGATTTGGGACGATATCTGCCGTACCCACGCCCCGCCATAAGACCTGTAAAAACCCATCCATCGACCAGTATACAATTGTTATTTTACTGAACGTTTGAATAAACTCTGGCATCAGTGAGACTGGAAACCAAGCGCCGCCGACTGAACTCATCGCTAAAATTAAAAATGTACCCAGACCGTTTGCCTGTGCAGGTGATCTACTGACCGCAGCAAGCAACATCCCGAATGCAGTACATGCTGTAGCTGCCGCGATCACAATAAAAACAAGATTAAGAAAATTTGAAAAGATATCTATCTTGAACAATAGTGATCCACCAAAAAAGAGAACAATCAACTGGACAAACCCAAGCGACATATTATACAGGTACTTACTCCATAAGATTTGAACACGAGAAATCGGCGAGGCAAGAATCCGCAACACCACCCCACTCTTCTTCTCATCAAAAAGTGATGATGAAGACGCTGTCAGGGTAAACAGCAGAAACATCATTGCCCAGCCGCCGACACTTCTTGTTGCCCATGGATTGGCAATATTTTTACCAACAAGCTGTACTTGATTGAGCTGTAGAATGTTCCTGAAGAAATTGTTTGTACCCGACAAGCCTTCGCTTTCGAGTGAATCCAATCTTTCCAACGGCGGGTTGAGAACGTACTTCGGATCAATCCCAAAATACCTACTCACCGTTGCTGCAATCTCAGTGTTAAATAACATTCCTGAATCACCCCCTAAAAAAGTTAGCGCTTGCTGCTGCAACCCTTTGAAGAAAAACGAAGGGACTTGCTCCATAATCGTCTTCTGCAGCATCCCTTGGATGAGCTGC
Organism: Bacteroidota bacterium; assembly: GCA_035655575.1. Lineage (GTDB taxonomy): Bacteria > Bacteroidota > Ignavibacteria > UBA10030 > SZUA-254 > DASRUF01. The sequence goes on from DASRUF010000145.1 coordinate 3,272, forward strand.
ATCTCCATGTCATTCTTCGGGTCGTAATAAAATGTCAGCTTCAATCCGAACGATGTGTCAGTAAATGCATCATGAGGAATGACAAGTGCTGCAGTTGCACTTCCTTTTTTCACATACTCTTTAATTAACGTTGTATCGAATGGAACTTCTCGCCCCTCCTCATCGGTATACGTTTTGATTAACCTGAACGTCTTTACTGTATCGAGAACCGATTCGATTTTCTTTGCTACCACAGATCTGCTATTGTTGAGAAATGCGAGTCTTAATCTATTGGAACCCGAGCCGATGTTGCCGAAAATTGTTCCCCAGAGTGCAATTAATACAATCGGGACTATGAACGTCAGACTCACGGCTGGTCGATCACTCCAGAAGAGTCTGTATTCTTTTCTGATCAATGCCAGAACCGTTTTCAATCGCGCAGCCTCCTTCCTGTCAGGTGCAGGAATAGTGCTTCCAGTGTTGGTTTATGCATTTCGATGAACTTATAGCTGATACCATTCTCTTCAATAGCTGAAAAAAATGCTGAAAACTGAAATCCGTCACTTGGCTTTAACTCGAAGTGATCATTTTGGTCGAGGAGCGTTCCAAACTGATTGAAAAGCGATATCCTCCCAACTGTCGCTGGGTTTTTAACAATTGAAATTGACTCCTCATACGTAAGTTTCTCAAGCAGCTCGTCAACCGATCCTTCAGCAATAACTTTTCCAACATCGATAATGGCGATACGATTACACAGTCGTTCGACTTCCTCCATGTAATGCGTTGTGTAGACAATGGTTTTTCCCTGAGAATTTAACATCTGGAGATAATCGAAGATGGCATTACGGGATTGAGGATCAACTCCAACTGTAGGTTCATCACACAAGAGAATAGGTGGATCATGGAGTAAACTGGCAATAAGATTCAGTCGCCTTTTCATACCCCCTGAGAAGGTTTTCACTTTGTCTTTACGACGGTCGTAAAGCTCCACAGCTCCGAGTCTTTCTCTGATACGCTCCCTCAAAACATTCTTTTCGATATGATAGAAACTGCCAAAGATTTCCAGATTATCCTGTGCAGAGATATCGTCATAGAGTGCAAGTGATTGCGGCACCAAACCAATCTTGGCCCGAGTAAGTAAACTGTCCCTCGTTACCTTCTCTCCGCCGATGATAATTTCCCCCCCATCGGGATCAAGATATCCAACCAAGAGATTCATCAGCGTGGTTTTTCCAGCCCCGTTTGGACCGAGCAAGCCGAAGAATTCTTTTTCACGAATAGTTAATGATATATGGTCAAGGGCTGTGACTGATGAAAACTGCTTGGTTATCCGATTAATTTGAATCATGGTTGAATATACGAGATATCAGAATAATGTTCCAAAAACCTCAATACAATCATAATATCAGGTTTATTTGTCCAAATTACAGTAAGTTTGTCTAAAATTGAGGTTTTAGCTCTTGAATTCAGGAATTTAGAATAAACGAGAAGTACACAACGAAGTAAGAAAATCGTAAAATTACTCTTGCTTTTTATACGATATATTTT
>DASRUF010000146.1:0-3724 GCA_035655575.1 Bacteroidota bacterium
ATAAAAATTCTTTACTATATCAGCCCACAAGTATGGGCATGGAGATCAGGAAGAGTTCGTAAAATGAAGGGGCTTATCGATAAAATGTTAGTAGTATTTCCGTTCGAGGTCGAGATCTATAAAGATGCAGGCATAGATGTAGAATTTGTAGGACATCCACTATTGGATGTATTGAAGGAACCTCAAGGCAGAACGGAATTTTTTAAACGGTATGGATTTGAGCAAAATAGACCACTCGTAGGTCTTTTTCCTGGAAGTCGGAATCAGGAAATCGAAAGAATCTTTCCACTGATGATTGGTGCAGCGAAAATACTTTATAAACAATTCAACATCCAAGTTGCAGTAGGTGTATCATCGTTGCTCGGTATAGATTATATAAGGTCTTTTCTCAGAGATGATTTTCCCGTGCAATTGATTCAAAATGCGACGTATGATGTCATGAAAAATACAGATGTTGCTATGGTTACTTCAGGCACAGCGACACTCGAAACAGGCTACTATCAGACACCAATGGTAATAATCTATAAAACTTCGCTGTTAACGTATCTGGTCGGTCGATTGTTAGTCAACATTAAAAACATTGGGCTGGTAAATATTTTAGCTGGCAGACAGATTGTACCTGAATTAATCCAATCGAGAGCGCATCCTGTTCGTCTGGCTAAAGAAGTTGAAAAAATGTTATGTGATGATGCACTACGACAAAACATTTCGAATGATTTGGCAATCATAAAAGATAGACTGGGCACTTTCGGCGCTTCCGTACGTGTAGCTGATACAGTCCTATCGATGGTTTAATAGAATATCTTGACTCCATTAGCCCTATTATTGCTGCCTATTTCTTGGATGTATGGTTTTGTCGTCTGGATTCGAAATTGTTGCTATGACTTTCGAATTTTTAGAGTGCACCGCGTTGGAGTTCCTGTAATTTCTGTTGGAAATTTAACGACTGGGGGGACAGGGAAGACACCGCTAGTAGAATATTTAGTTAAATATTTTATAGATCGAAATAAGAAAGTTGCAGTTATAAGTCGTGGGTACAAGCGCACTACCAAGGGAATGATGATAGTATCCAACGGTTGTGGCGCTCAAGTGAATGTAGAGATGAGTGGTGATGAAGCATATCAAGTTGCGGAAAAATATCCTCAAAGTATCGTTATTGTGGATGAATACCGTGCTCGTGCCTCCATGCATGCGATCGAGAAATTTAAAGTTGATCTTATTATCCTCGATGATGGTTTTCAACACCGATCACTCCATAGGGATATTGACATTGCGATGATTGATGGAGAACAGTCATTCTGGAAGATGAACATGTTGCCTGCTGGTATGCGAAGAGAACCGCTAAGAGGTCTTAATCGCGCTACCGTTATTGTATTCTCGGGAAATCCGGTTGATGAAAACTTTATTGACGAGGTTAAGCAAACGTTCAATAAAACTTATATGAAAGCCATATTCTGTCCCACGAGTGCTCATAAATTTATTGGCGAATCATTAATTCCCCTTTCTTATCTCAATGGGAAAAAATGTATAGCATTTTGTGGAATTGGTAATTCCAACTCCTTTCTTACTACCTTGAGAGAGCTTAATCTTCAAATTCTTGATTTTGTAGCATATCCTGATCATCACAGATTTTCGATTGAAGAACTAAGAAATATCAAAGTTCGGTTTGATGGGAAAAAAGCGGACTTAATAATTACTACTGAAAAGGATTCTGTACGCATCCTCGATAGTGGGCAATATAAGGGTTTTCCATTTGATGTTTTTTTCTACGTCCAAATAGAAACTAAGATCATTGAAGGCGAAGATAAATTTCACCAGATAATAGAATCAATGATTCAAAGTTAGAAGATGATGGTCATTGGAGTCACAGATAATATGGGATCGGAGCATAAGTGGCAAATGTATATAGATTGGTTACTCCATGGGGGAAAATCAATTCGATACATCAAACTTTCTTATCTACTCAAGAATGGCGAAGAGGTTCACCGGTGTGATGGTCTCGTCATGACTGGGGGTAGTGATATTGATCCAAAGTTATATAATGGTTCCTCGAATCAATCTAAATTGGGAAATGTTGATCGGAGGCGAGACGATTTCGAATTGAAGATACTGGATGTTGCTCTAAATAGGCGAATTCCAATTTTAGGTATCTGTAGGGGAATGCAGATTACAAATGTCCTTCTTGGTGGTACTCTTATTCCAGATGTAGAGGAAGCGGGATTTAAATCTCATCAGAGTAGAGGTAATAACGAATGTAGACATCAAATAAAAATCCTTGAACCGAGTTCCCTTTTTAAGATAGTTGGCATCACGGATGGGAGTGCGAATTCAAGTCATCATCAGGCAGTTCTGAAGCTAGGGAACGGATTAAAAACTGTTGCTCAATCCGAAGACGGTGTCACCGAGGCTCTTGAGTTTGAATCAATGGAAGGGAAACAATTTTTCCTCCATATTCAATGGCATCCTGAAAGGATGAATGATTTTGATAATCCACTATCGCGGAATATTTTGAATCATTTTTTAAATTCTATCACAATTCAATAATGCTTCATCAATAAAGGTAATGTATTAATATGAAACGTAAATACACTTATTCATTTGGCGGCGGTAAAGCAGATGGGAGAGCTGACATGAAAGCTTTGCTTGGTGGTAAAGGTGCAAACTTGGCAGAGATGACAAATATAGGATTGCTGGTCCCACCCGGTTTTACGATCTCTACTGAAATTTCAAATTATTTTTTTAAACACGACGGAAGGTACCCCAAGAATTTCAGAAATGATGTTCTATCTGCACTACGGAGAGTTGAAAAGCTGACCAAGAAAAAATTTGGTGACCCCGTGAATCCACTTTTGGTCTCTGTTCGTTCGGGTGCGCGTGCCTCTATGCCAGGCATGATGGATACTATTCTCAATCTCGGTTTGAATGATATCACTATCAAAGGATTGATTGCCGCGACTGAAAATAAACGCTTTGCTTATGATTCCTACCGTCGTCTTGTGCAGATGTATGGTGATGTTGTGTTGGGTCTAAAGCCTGAGGGCGACACAGGACGAGATCCATTTGAGATCATCATTGAAAATACGAAAGGTAGACGAGGTGTAGAATATGATACCGATCTTACATCGGAAGATCTGCGTGATTTAGTGAAGTTGTTTCGGGATGAAATTCAAAGCAAATTAGGAGTCGAATTTCCACAGGATCCTTTAGAACAACTCTGGGGTGCTATTGATGCTGTGTGTCGATCTTGGATGAATGAACGGGCAATCGCCTACCGCAAGCTCAACAACATCCCAGAACATTGGGGAACAGCGGTGAATATTCAAGCAATGGTATTTGGAAACATGGGTGAAAGCTCGGGAACGGGCGTAGCTTTTACACGTGATCCTGCAACGGGTGAGAATGAATTCTATGGTGAATTTTTAATGAATGCACAGGGCGAAGATGTTGTATCGGGAGTTCGAACCCCGCTTCCGATTAACGTTTTGGCGGAACGATATCCGAAGATTCATAAACAATTATTGGCAGTGCGAAAAAATCTTGAAAAACATTATCGTGATATGCAGGATATCGAATTTACCATTGAACAGGGTAAATTGTACATGTTGCAGACGCGAAATGGAAAACGAACTGGTTTTTCGGCACTTCGTATTGCAGTTGATATGGTAACTGAAGGTCTCATAAAGCCTGAAGAAGCAGTGATGAGAGTGGAACCTGATCAACTCAA
>DASRUF010000147.1:0-3846 GCA_035655575.1 Bacteroidota bacterium
TTGACGCCATCGGCTCGTATGCCTCATATTCGAGATAAAGAACCGCCTTTCCCTTCGATTGATTACGAGTTGTTCCGATGAAGATATCGACCCCACCTGCTCCAGGGTCTGCAACACTTTCGATTACTTTGTTGACATCTATTTTATGTTTAACAATTTCAATCATAATCTTAATGCGGTTCAAGGTTTCGGGTTAGAGGTTAGGGTATTACATCGTTCTCATTTCTCGAACCTGTAACCTCAAACCTCTTCCTCATCCTCCGCTCACCGGCGGAATAACAGCAATCTCATCATTATCCTTTAGTTTATGATCTTGTGGGACATATTCATAATTTACTGCTATCCGAATGTATGGCTTCCAATCTTGAAATTTGGGAAATCGCTCAATAAGTTTATCGATAACGGTCGTTGTCGAAGCATGCTCAGGTAAAGACAGCAACATTTCATCCTTTCCTACTAAATCTCGAGCGATGGCGAAGAATTTCACTTTAACGTTCATTATATCAAACACACCTCAACTTTGTCACCCGCATTGATCATGTCCTTGTTTTCGGGAATAATGATGAGACAATTTGCTTTTGTTAATGAAGTGAGTAGATGAGACGACTGAGCGCCGGTAGAACGAACAGTGAATTCTCTATTCTTGCTTTCCAAAATACCTCGAAGAAAGTACATCTTCCCATCACTTTTCTTAATTTCGTTAACCAAAGTCGCTTTTATTTTCAGATCCGATTCGATCTCTGACGTTCGACCCATTAATTTCAACAATGCAGGTTTCACGAAGTGTAAAAACGTCACCATACTTGATACCGGATTACCGGGTAACCCAAAAATAGTTTTGCTTCCCAATAGTGCAAACACAAACGGCTTGCCCGGCTTGATATTTACCTGCTGGATTTTTATTTCCGCATTCAGCTCTTGAAGCACTTTTTTTATAAAATCATACTTTCCAACCGAAACTCCACCAGACGTGATAAGAGCATCAGATTCAAGTCCCTGAATCACTTTTTGGCGAATCTCATTGATGTTGTCTTTTGCGTTTCCAAGATCAACTACTTCACAGCCAAGTTCTTCACTCAATCCTCGAAGTACGTATAAATTGCTGTTCCGTATTTCCCCGGGCTTCAATGGGTTTTCCATATCAATAACTTCATCACCCGTTGTCAGAATAGCTACATTCGCTGGCTTATAAATCTGTACAAAGTTTTTTCCTAATGCTGCCAATACGCCAAGCTCTTGCGGCCGAAGAGTTGTGCCAACATCAAGCACCACGCTGCCCCGTTTGACGTCTTCTCCCGCACGGCGGATATTTTCTCCGAAAGATACATTTCTCAAAATTTTCACCCTGGACTGATCGGTTTGTTCCGTAAATTCTATCGGTACGACTGTATTTGCACCGTCAGGAATCGGAGCGCCTGTCATAATGCTCACTGCCTCATTCTGTTGAAGCGTTCCCTGGAAAATTACACCAGCACCGATTTCGCCAACTACTGTTAATTCAATCGGAACACTTTTGATATCACCATATCGGACAGCATATCCATCCATTGCCGAATTATCGAACGGAGGAATATCATCACCCGATATAATTTTTTCAGCAACAGCATAGTGACGAGCACGAGCGAGAGATACTGTGATCGTACTCAGTGGCTTCACAGAACTTAAAATAATATTACGTGCTTCTTGTGCAGAGATCATTTGAGCCGTGAAAGAATTTTCATCTCATAATCTTCAGGAGTATCGATATTTTGAACAACACCCTCTTCAGTGGTTACCAGCTCGGCGACATCATTTGAATGTTGGCGAACAACAAACCTCGCCCCAACATTTATCGGAGCCGATTTTAACTCATCGAATAACTCTTTAGAAAAAATCACTGGATGTCCCCGTTTTTGATCATAAACTGGTAACACAATTTTCTTTTTCGATTTCCAAAACGTTTGAAGCAAATCGACCAGCAAACCTTGTGAAATAAGAGGATGATCGACAGGACAAATCATAACACCATGAAGGTCCGTTCCATTGAGCCTATTCATACCAGCGATGATGGACGATAATTGCCCTTGCTGCCAGTTATCATTGATAACAACTTTTCCTTGAAACCAATCGAGAGTATTCTGAATTTTCACGGCATCATTCCCCAAAACGATGACGGTATCAAGAATACATGCAGAATATAACACATCAACTATGTGTTGCAAAAATGTTTTCTCGCCAATTTTGAGGATCGCTTTGGGTTCACCCATCCGTGCAGATGCACCAGCAGCGAGAACAATAGCTGAAATCATAACGGATACTCAAACCATGGTTTATCGATCTTACATTTTTAGCGTTCCAATACCCAAGCAAGTAATGCCATCCTGATCACAACTCCATTTTTCGCCTGCCGAAAGTATGCTGCACGTCGATCAGTGTCAACATCATCTGAAATTTCACTGCTTCGTGGAAATGGATGCATTACAATTGCATGCTGCGGTAAGAGATTCATTGTTTGCTTATCAAAATAATATCTTCGAGTCAACGATTCGTACGCATTATCATCACCTTCGTACTTCTCCCGCTCAATTCTAGTCACATAGACGACGTCCACTTCGGGCAAGATTTTCTTGAGATCGGTCTCAGGAGAAAACCATACTTCTTGTTCAGAAAGATAATTGAGCATATCTTGTTTCATCTGAAGTGAAGGAGGTGCGACAAAGTAAATCTTCACACGGTCAAATTTTCCAAGTAAATATGATAGCGAGCGGACAGTGCGTCCATCGGCTAAGTTTCCCACCATGGCGATCTTCAGGCCGTCGAGTTTATTCACCTCGTTATGGATCGTATATAAATCGAGCAGCGCTTGTGTGGGATGCTGGCCGCCACCTTTGCCCTCGCCAGCATTGATAATTGGAACCATTGAGACACCAGTAGCCCTCCCTGCCCCACCAATTTCATTGTGCCGCAGAACGATAACATCAGCGTAATCGTCCACTACACGGATTGTGTCTTCGAGCGTCTCGCCAAGAGAAACGGATGAGAATTCCGCTGCACGTTCAGTAGAGATAACCTTTCCACCTAACCGGTGCATAGCCGACTCGAATGAAAATCTTGTGCGTGTTGACGGCTCATAAAATAACGATGCCATTATTTTATTGTTGTAATCCTGTGTTCCACCGCGTTTGAGGATTCGCTCCATCTGCGTTGCACGATCAAACAATTCTGTCAACATCGGCAGAGTAAACTGCTGAGATTCGAGAACATGTTCAAGTTTCATTAATTGTGACTCCTTCCATCTGGGACAATATGAGTGCCGGCATTTCCGAAAACCGCTTCGACAATATTTTCTGGATTCGTTATGATTACTTCCTTTCCTCCATTCGAGAGAAAGTCAATTGCAGCCTCTATCTTCGGTCCCATACTGCCGGCGGGGAAATGTCCTTCTTTATAATGTTTGATGATTTCATTCAAAGACAGTTGTTCCAATGGATACTGGTTTGGTTTTTTATAATTTAAGTACACACGGTCGGTATCAGTCGAAATCACAAATCGCTCAAGTTGAAGTTCTCTTGCCAGAAGCGCAGAAGCCCGATCTTTATCAATCACAGCTTCGATACCAATATATTTTCCATTCTCTCTGATCACTGGAATACCGCCACCGCCCGCTGCAATAACGACCATCTCAAGTTTGACACATCTCTCAATTGCATCAATTTCGACGACGTCGAGTGGCTTGGGTGAGGGAACAACTCGTCTGTATCCACGTGCTGCATCTTCGACGATCTTCCATCCCAATTCTCGTTCTCGTTGTTCGGCAATTTCTTTTGAATAAAATGGTCCTATGGGTTTTGTCGGATTTTTAAAAGC
>DASRUF010000148.1:0-2504 GCA_035655575.1 Bacteroidota bacterium
GGTGGGATCCAAGTTAAGGGGCTCCAGCAAAGTATCAATGTCTTCGAAGTTGTTCTTGAAGAGGGAGAGAAAAAGTAAAGATTGTTGGGCAATTCTTGACCCTCTCCCTTTTTCTCACTATCTTCTAACCAATTACAATCAACGATTTTTTACTTCTCATTGCAAACTTAATCAGTGGGTGATTTATGAAACACAAATTATTTATTCCTTTATTCTCGATAACACTTTTTGCAGCGACATCTGTTGCCCAGCTCAACATAAACTATGAAAAGTTTACGCTTTCGAATGGTCTAAATGTAATATTGCACGAAGACCATTCCATACCGTTTATCAGTGTCAATGTTTGGTACCACGTTGGATCGGCGAGAGAGAAACCCGGACGAACCGGATTTGCACACCTGTTCGAACATATCATGTTTGAGGGATCGAAGAACGTGCCTGAAGGAAAGTTCGACGAGTGGCTTGAAGCTGCCGGTGGCGACAATAATGGGTCAACAACTACAGATCGTACAAATTATTACGAGAGTGTTCCAAGTAATGCACTCGAACTCGCTCTCTTCCTTGAATCAGACCGTTTAGGATTTCTACTCGATGCGATGAGCCCATCGAAGGTTGATGGTCAACGCGATGTGGTAAAAAATGAACGCAGGCAATCGTATGAAAACCGACCGTATGGCATGGCATGGTTGAAGATCGATGAAAATCTTTTCCCCCAAGATTACCCCTATCATTGGCCCACAATCGGTTCAATGGAAGACCTTACAGCAGCAAGCTATGAAGATGTTGTCGAATTCTTCAAAACATATTACACACCCAATAATGCGAGTCTTGTTGTCGCGGGTGATATTGATCGGGTGAAGACGAAAGCGTTAGTAGAGCATTGGTTTCGTGAAATACCTGCTGGTAAAGAATTACTCCCACTCGATGCAAAGATAGCATTTTTATCTGAAGAGAAGCGAATCGTATTGGAGGATAAAGTGCAATTGCCACGAATTTACATGACATGGATAACCCCTTCCCGATTCACGCCGGGAGATGCGGAGCTTGATGTTCTCACTGATATCCTCGCAGGTGGGAAAAATTCCCGATTATACAAACGCTTAGTCTATGACCTACAAATTGCGCAAGATGTGTCTGTATTCCAATCATCAGCTACCCTGAGTTCTAAATTCTATATCTATGCTACAGCAAGGAGTGGACACACATTGGTCGAATTAGAGAATGTTATTCAGGAGGAAATTGACCGAATCAAAAACGAACCACCAACTGAACGTGAGCTTCATCGTGCCATCAACAAATACGAGGCAGCGTTCCTCGATCAGATGGAATATATAAACCAAAAAGCCGATCTCCTCAATAGTTATTTTACGTTCGTTGGTAATCCAGATTATTTCAATGAGGACCTCGCCCGTTACAAGGCGCTCAGTCCGTCAGACATCCAATGCACCACTCAAAGGTATCTTCGCGACGATGGGAGGGTGGTCTTAAGTGTTGTTCCTCAGGGGAAAACAGAATTAGCGGCACAACCAAAAAAGGGAGGTAAGTAAGTATGAAAAATTATCGAGTTGAGGTATCAATGAAATCGATCTCACTAGAAAAAAATAGCTTTGTATCGTTTCCAATTATGATGATGTTGATTATCCTATCCATCGTTTATTCAGGGTTATCTTTTGGACAAAATCCGGACCGGAAGAAACCGCCCGAATTGGGACCACCACCATCATTGATTTTGCCTCCGATCCAACGGCTTAAACTCTCGAATGGTCTCCCTGTGATCTTAATGGAAAAACATAACGTGCCGCTGGTCCAGATGGAGCTCGTTGTTAAAACCGGCTCGATCACGGAGTCTCCGGAAAAAATTGGGCTTGCTTCGTTTGCGGCTTCAATGATGGAAGAAGGAGCAGGTTCACGAAATGCATTAGAGTTGTCCGATGCGATAGATTACTTGGGCGCAGGAATTTCAACATATGCAGGTCAGCATACATCGGGAGTTGTACTGCATTGTGCGTTATCAAAGCTCGATTCGGCTTTGGCACTATTTGGAGATATCGCAATGCGCCCGACATTCCCGTCAGACGAAGTAGAACGGGGGCGAAAAGAACGACTAACGATGTTGATGCAGTGGCACGATGAGCCGCGCCAGATTGCTTCGGTTCTATTTAATCGGACGTTATTTGGAAAGATTCACCCCTACGGTATTCCGTCGATTGGCGATGAAAAATCGCTCCGAGCATTCCGCGTTGACGATCTGAAGAAATTTCATGAGACGTACTTTCATCCTAATAACGCCTCGCTCATCGTTGTGGGTGATGTAACATCGGAAGTCATTTTACCGAAGCTCGAAACAGTATTTGGTAAGTTGAAAAGAGTAGATATTCCAAAGATCTCGTTACCTCCAGTTGAGCAAGTTCAGAAGAGACAAATTTATCTTGTTAATAAACCGGGGGCAGCGCAATCTGAAATTCGTATCGGTCGCATTGGTGTTCAGCGATTGACAGAAGATT
>DASRUF010000149.1:0-3614 GCA_035655575.1 Bacteroidota bacterium
TTTCCTTCCCATTTTTTTAATTCTGCAAATTGGATAGTAATCATCATGAATGGATAAAGCTGAGTCTCTACAAAACTGTCTGCCTCGATGGTATAGCAAGTTAGTTCCATCTGCCGAACAAAAACAAGGTATGGTTTCATCCATTGCTCTGTTTGAATAGCTTGTAACAGATCATAGAGGTCTTGGTGAAACCGAAATAAAAATACCTTATCCTGTAGCTTTGATTCGGTTATATCGGGGCAATCGAGAGACAAGGAGATACTCTTTGCCAGTGGATCGATATGCACATCTTTAATTTGATCGTAGAATCGATGAGAAGAATATTTAAATGAATTTAATTTCCACGACTCGGAGATATTAACAATTTTTCCATCGCGAAGCTGGGTTAATTCATTATCAAGGTGGATTGATTGAATCGGTCTAGCCCGAATTTTTTCGAGTTCCCTTTTCACCTCTTCAGGATTTACATGTGGAATTGGCTTTTTCTTAGATTCGAAATCTGCGAGTGGTTTATCAGAAGTTTCTCGATGTATCTGACGAATTTTTTGTTTTTCCAGCTCGATATTCAGATCTTTCCTCCATATATCATAACCACGAAATTGGAGGGCTTGAAGAAAGAAATTCCGAATCTGCCACGTGTCGTAAACTTGCGTTAACGGATATATCAACCTAAGTGCTAAACCAGTAAGCACCAACATGAATAGAATAAAAAATAAATCTCCTGTGACGATTTTAATTACAACACTGATCACGACAATCACAAAGGACCAGGCAGAGAGACCAGCAAAGACGACTATAAGCTTTTGAGAGCGTTGGTCAGCACCGCGCTCCTTGAGATACTGGAGAGCTATGTAACTCCCGATGAAGATGCACAGAAAAAGTGCTAAGAATACCATGTTAACGTAGAGATTTATTTCAAATAAGCATGCAAAGGACTTTCAACGAACTCTACAAAATATTTTCTAGATTTAAAATGCTTCGCTCAAACTTACCACCCACCTAAACTTCAATTTATTCTCGTCGGGTATTGGCATACTCACATAAATCGGAAAATCGATTCGTAGAGTTTGAAGACCAACGGACGATAATATATTTGACTGGGAAAATGGACCGAAGAGGGTTGAGAGAGATTTCAGTCGGAATCCAAAGCCAAAATCGATTTCATAGCGCTGATCCAAAAGCTTCTGAGGATCGCTTGCAATCCTTCCTGCATCAAAAAATATCACGCTCCGAAACATATCCGTTATTCTATTCACAACGGGTAAATTGAAATTAAAGAAGGGGAACATTGTAGAATATCGTAATTCTAAATTCAATGCATCCATCTTATCACCAACCGCAAATGAATTATAGTAACCGCGCATATTCCCACCACCGGGAAGAATCGCATGATCTCGGATGGTACTTGGTAGGGGACCCTTGCTGCGATAAAATGGTGCGTTCAACTGCTCGATAGGTGATGCACCACTGAAATAGTATTTCGACTGGATTGGAATATCACCATATCCAGCTCCGAGGTAATATCTCAGCGCAAGTGTCGACTGTCGGGGCATAGTGTAATTAAGCTTGAATTGAAATGTTCGCTTCGTGTAGAGGAAATCGCTTCTTCCCAAGATTGATGTCGAAGTTTCAAGATTGAACGATGCATTGACATTCCATAACTTCCCCCGATTGTAATAATCGTAGCCAAGAATAACTCGATGGAGATTACCTTCCTGCCACGTTAATGGCACAAGAAGATAATCCACGTTATCCGAGGTCAGAAAAGAATATGTAAGCCGAGTCGTGTGCTCGGGAGGATAAGAGAAATATTTTCTAAAACTTTTTTGAAAGGAAACATCCCATCCTTTTCGTCCCTCAATGCGAAAATACCGAACGGAACGAGAACTCATCGGTGTAAGCTTATACGTATTGTGGTAGGTACTTATGTCGTAATTCAGAGTATTATCACGTGTATTATACCATTGAAATAATCTTAACGAATGGAGATCATTAAGATAACTTCCGTTGATTCGGTAGCCAAATTTCCATCCGCCCTGATCGGTATACCAAAGGGATGGACGCCACTTCACGAAATAAGCGTCTATCGGAGTTACACTCTGCAGAGTATTATCGAGTTTGATTGTCATCTTTGGAATCGAGCTCGAGTTGTTCAGCCGATTAATATCCAAGATCCGTCCATCAGGGTTAATTTCCGCTCGTACTGGTTGACGAGGCAAATCAGCTTCAAGTACTTGCTCAGTTTCTGCGTTCATCCATCGATCCACCGGAAGCCACAACGTCGTATCACTGCCATCACTGTAAACGACGCGGATATCGAGCGGCATGATTGCCTCTTCATATCGCTTGATGTGTAAGGTTGTCCGATAGATTTGATTGTTCTCCTTTTGTTGAACTTGATAATGCAAACCTCTCATCCCGTAATCACATCTATAGGTACGATTGAACCATTGATCAAAAAACCAGCTCAGGTCTCCCTTACCACCGACTACCTGCATTGCGCTATAGAAATCTTCGGGATAGGGATGTTTAAATTGCCAACGATTGAAATATTCCTTCATCGCAACTTCAAACACCGAATCACCGAGAACATATTGAAGCATCAGAAGCACGGTAGCAGTCTTCGAATAGATAGACGTTCCTGCGAGTCCTGGTTCGCTAAATCGATATGAATGAGTTGCGATCGGTTCTTCTCTGTGGTTTTTTGCCAGCCACAAAGCGTTTCGTTGGGTGCCTTCTCGTACATGATCGTTCGAATACCGTAAGAACTTTGGGAACCACTCAGTCCATTCATACTCATTATCGTATCTCCCATAATAATGTTCCATCGCCATCATCGTCATGAATGTTGCAAATCCTTCATCCATGAATGCATATCTGATTTCATTTGTTCCCACCATCATAGGATACCAATTATGGGCGACTTCATGTGTTACCACGCCGAAAAGACCGTGTGTATTTTTATCTCCGTAATGGCCGATGAACGTAATACCGGGATATTCCATACCACCCCCAACCACTCCTTCGACAATAAAGACGTTTGGATATTGATACTGACCAAAGTGCTGACTGAAAAAACTCACCGCATGTTGACCATATTGAGCAACGTCCTTCCAAAATTCTGCTTTATCAGAAAAATATAAAGAATGGATTGCAACACTAGGCTCCCCGATGTTCGGTGACCAATGGGTAATATCCCATATGTAATTTTCATTTGCAGACCATGCAAAATCCCTAACATTCTCTGCTCGAAATTTCCATGTCACTAAGACACTATCGCTATCGTTCCTCGTAACATTAGAGTAATCGGCAATACGAACTGTTGCAATATTGCCTTCAGATTCTTTCAATCGTTGAAGGACACTGTCAGGATAAACCTCTTCCGGATTCAGTAAAGTACCAGAGTAGCCTATAGAAAAACTTTTGGGAAGAGTGATGTTGACATCAAACGCTCCAAACTCGTTATGAAATTCCGCAGGACCTAAGTATTGGCTTTTATCCCAGCCATATTTATCGTACGTCGCAATCTGAGGATACCATTGAGCCATGTTATAATCACGTCCTTGATGACCCGACCGACCACCATCCTCAGGAACCTTTTCCTCGAACTCAAC
>DASRUF010000150.1:0-2052 GCA_035655575.1 Bacteroidota bacterium
ATGTGTTCCGTAACCGAGCAAGATTTCCGTTTTATTACTTGTGCCAATCACAAGTGATGAATCTCGAGCAGAGAGATCGTATAAGACAATCATACGTTGACGAGCCATCACGTTTCCACGTCGAACCTGATCGGCTTCGCGATTCGCATCAAAATAAGCATCAACCATCTGGGTTATCTCGATCGTCTCGCTATGGACACCAAGCTGTTTGACAACCATTTTTGCATCGGTGATGCTCTCCCGACTGCTCGTCTTATATGGCATGAGCACAGCGAGGGTCTTATCTTTCCCCAATGCTTCAGCCGTAAGGTATGCGACAAGGGCAGAATCAATACCCCCAGATAGTCCCACGACACCCTTTTTAAATCCAGCGTTCGTAACTTCATCGCGAATAAATTCAACCAGAAGTTTAATGACGATCGTGGTATTCAACTTTAAATTTATTGGACCTTTACCTGACGTCTCCATGGCACTCAAAGATACTGAAAAGTGTTTCTGATTTCAAATCTTGGATTTTTGTACAAGAATTACGTTATTACAATGAATAATTTTATTAACTCATTATGAAATTCCAATGTGAAATTATTAAAGTGAAATTATCAATCTATATAACCATCATAGTCTCATTATTTCTCTTGGATTGTGCATCTGTTTTTGCAAAAAAATCACCACTCGCTCGTAATCAACATGCCCTGCCAAGCCAACAAAATAACTGGTATTACACATCGACAGGTCGATGGGATAAGGCAAAGCAAGTCCCTCGATCATTGTACCATGTTCATTATGGGCCCCTCGATGGTATACCTGAACAGATAGCACGGACATACCTAATGCAGAATTACTCTTTATTTAAAATGCAATCCGATTTATCGGACATTCGAACAACAATGGTTCAAGAGAGTCCAGGCGGTCACCATGTACGGTTTGAACAAACATTCCGAGGAATCCCTATTTATCGGTCTGATGTTGTTATCAGTATTAATAAAAAAAATATCGTCACGTTTGTTATGAACAACTACAAGCCCAGTATATCACTTACTTCGATATCTCCATCCTTTACACGTGAAGAAGCTATCCAGATCGCTCATGATTATTGTAAAATCCAGGAACCGCCACTTCGGGAAGAACAATGCACGTTGATAATCTATGCTGAAGACGACAAACCACGGCTCACATATCAAGTGATCATTGCTTCTTCAAATCCGAGAGGATCATGGGAAACATTTATCGATGCTCATTCGCGTGAGGTTATTCACAGTCAAGACATCGCCGTTTATGATCATCCTCGATCAATCAGCACGATAATAAATAACGTTATCATGTTAACAAATGGTTCAGGGTACATCTATAATCCCGATCCACTTACGAAAGCAGGAGTGTTCTATGGCAGTGGGGGGTTTTTTGATAGCAGCGATGCTGATTCTCCAGAGCTTACTCAACAAAGAGTATTAATGCCTTTAAAGGACATACTATTCGATGGAACAAAATACATACTCTCAGGTCCTTATGTTACGATTGAAGACTGGGATAATCCACGCATCGCTCCCGTAACAGCAACCGACCCGGACTCGTTCCGCTTTACTCGATCTCATCCCGGCTTCGAAGCAGTTAACCTCTATTTTCACATTGATAGCTCTCAGAGATACATTCAATCTCTCGGCTTCTCAAACATCCAAAATTTATCTATCGGCGCAGATCCTCAGGGATTCAATGGCGACGATAACGCTGCCTACTACCCGAATTTGAATGCGCTAACATTTGGTGAAGGTGGCGTTGATGATGCTGAGGATGTGGATATCATTTTACACGAATATGGTCACGCGATTCACTTTGGAACTGTACCCGGTTGGGGCGGAAGCGAGGAAGGAGCAATTGGCGAAGGTTTTGGCGATTATTGGGCGGGAAGTTATTCAAGAGCGTATAATCCGACATTCAGTAGAAATTTCTTCGCAACATGGGATGCAGGATTTAATGGAACCTCAGGAAGAATTTGGGGAGGCAGACCCCTCAATGATCCACGCATATATCCCGATACCGGCGTCGCTGGAATGG
>DASRUF010000151.1:0-5516 GCA_035655575.1 Bacteroidota bacterium
AGAGATTCTTGCCGGCGTGAAGCAACGCCATGAGGCATTTAAGCAACGCTTTGGTGGGAAAGTGTTATGATTGGCCAAACCATTTCACATTATAAGATTTTGGAGAAATTGGGCGAAGGAGGAATGGGCGTGGTGTTTTTGGCATGAATGCACCCCAACTCAAAAAGAAATACGGTTTTGAAAATCCGTTCAAGCCAGACCCACTCGTAAAAAAGGCGTTGCATTTCCTTGATGGAAGCGGAAAACTGTTGGACATTGGCTGCGGAGAGGGCGCCGACAGTGCATTCTTTGCCAAAAAAGGTTTTACCGTAACGGCATTTGACAAGAATGAAATATACCTGAAGCGTTTTCGTGCTTACTGTAAAGATAATAAGCTTGCAAATGTTAGAATTCTATGGCACGACTCAGTAGGATATAGCTATCGACCCAACACGTACGATGTTATCAGTTGTATTCTTGTCCTCTGTTGTATGAAGCGAAGTGAATTCGAGGAAATGCTCAAGTCCCTGAAACGCTCGGTGAAGCTTGGTGGGATCATAATCATGTCATCTCGTAACTATCTTGATCCTGAACTAAATGAGTATCGGTCCGAAGAGAAAATGATCGAACCGAATACATTCCACTGTAAGGGAAATTGTTACAAGTTTTTGTATTTTATTGAAAAAGGTCGATTGCGTGAGGTATTTGAAGATTTTGAAATTCTGTACTACTTTGAAGGATATGCCCCATGCAAGTACAATGAGCATCCAAAGCACGGGGATTCGTATATTATTTGCAGAAGAATAAAAAGACAAGTAAAAATTTTAATGTAACCATATAAGTCATATCATAGAGATGATATCATCAACTAAAAAAACGTTTACCATAGGAATCGATCTTGGCGGTACATCGATCAAGGCCGGGGCAGTTGATAATCACGGGAAGATACTATCGCAATATATAGCTGACACAAAAGCACACAAAGGTCCTTCAGCAGTTATTCAGCAGATATTATTTTCCGTACAAGAAATATTGGGTAAACATAAACAATCAGAATGCCGCGGAATCGGCATCGGTGCACCGGGAATTGTCGATCTTGATTCGGGATTTGTTAAACACCCACCCAACTTTTCAGATTGGAAAGAAGTTGCCTTAGCCAAAGCTATTAGAAAAGT
This sequence comes from Bacteroidota bacterium, assembly GCA_035655575.1. Taxonomy (GTDB): domain Bacteria; phylum Bacteroidota; class Ignavibacteria; order UBA10030; family SZUA-254; genus DASRUF01. The sequence goes on from DASRUF010000151.1 coordinate 1,155, forward strand.
GATACCGCTTCCGGTATTCATTGAAAATGATGCAAACGCTGCGGCTCTCGCTGAGGTAAAGTACGGGATTGGCATTGAACATAAAAATTTCCTCTTCGTCATTTGGGGAAGCGGCGTAGGGGGTGGCATCATCATGAATCAAAAAATCTTCCGCGGTCCACATGGTGGAGCAGGCGAGATTGGGCATATTTCAATCGATTATAACGGACCAGAATGTAATTGCGGAAGCCGTGGTTGCATTGAATGTTATATCGGTCAACGATATCTCTCAGAACGAACGCGACATATTCTTGCTGCTCAACCTGAAGACAGTCCTCCATCGCTCATACCAAAGCTTGTCGATGGTAATTTAAGTTTAATTGAACCGTCAATTATTTCGACAGCGGCAGAACAGGGTGACATGGCTGCCTGTGATATCTTGAGAGAAGCGGGTGAACTTCTTGGCTATGCACTCGCTTCCGTTTTAAACATCATCGATCTGCGAGTTGTTGTCATTGGCGGTGGAATTTCTGGGGCTCCCTCGTTTGTATTTACTGCGGTCGAATCGGCGATCCAGTCTCGCGTATTGAAACCTCTTAAACCAGGAATAAAAGTTTTGAGATCAAACCTTGGGAATAACGCGGGAATTCTTGGTGCGGCGAGTTTAGTCATGTAAATATCATGACTTATTTTTTTCGGTATTGTATTTTCGTTTCGATCATACTGTCTTATGCTCCATCTTCCTCTTTCTGTTACTCCTCTGAACAAGAACAGGTCACTCACCAAGACACCATAGGTAACGATACTACGGCTGTGTTCCGTGATACTGCTGCTGTAAGCGGTGTTGATACCGTTATTACCTATACATGTAAAGATTCCATTATTTATTCCCTATCGACCAAAACAATGTCGCTGTTTTCGAATGGTGAAATCTCGTACCAGAAAATGAGACTTCAATCAGAGCGGATTGATATTAACTGGACCACGTCAACACTCCATGCTCATGGTGTTCCAGATATGAGTGATACGACGCAAAAAAAATTCAAAGGTACGCCAACAATGAACGATGCTGGCGAGGCGTATCAGGGTCATGAGCTTGATTATAATTTTCAATCAAAAAAAGGGAAAATTCATCTCGCTCAAACGGAGATGGACCAGGGTTATTACCATGGAGAGGAAATAAAAAAAATTGATAAGGATGTGTTGTTTGTAGCGCACGGTCGATATACAACATGTGATCTGCCCGAGCCACACTATTATTTTTCCAGTCCAAAGATGAAGGTCATTCTGCAAGACAAAGTAGTTTCTGAGCCGGTCTATTTTTACATCGCCGATGTTCCGGTATTTGCTTTACCTTTTGGTGTTTTTCCAAATAAAGGTGGACGTCGATCTGGAATCATCGCACCTGCATACGGGGAAGATGGCAGCAGAGGACGTTTCCTCCGACACCTCGGTTACTACTGGGCGATGAGCGACCATATGGATATGAATCTTCGCACCGATCTATTTACGAAAGGTGGTTGGGCTGTCTTCTCCGATCTTCGTTATGCACTGCGATATTATTTTTCTGGTTCGTTGAGCGGCGAATATAAACGCATGCACAGCGGCGAGCAATCCGATCCCCGAAGAACAGAAGAGGAATCGTATCGATTAAATCTCATACATAATCAGGATATCGATCCGACAACACGGATGAATGTTAATTTCACCTTTACGAGTAATAATTCCTATCTTAACACAATCGATCTCCGTCAAGCACTCGATCAGTCGATTTTTTCAAACGCAACACTCTCAAAATATTGGGAAGGTACACCGAACAGCATATCCCTAAACATTGCTCGTCGTCAAAACCTCATCGATGGGAGTATAGAGGAAACACTACCCTCGCTTAGTTTCAATCACAGTCAGAGTTTTCCATTTCGTTCGAAGAGGATATCGTTTGATGATGGATCGGGAATATCTTGGTATGAAATGATAGGGATTGGTTACAGTGCAAATGCTATCAATTCTCGCTCAAAGATCAATCGGCAAATTTCAAATATCAAACTGACAATCGATGGGAGAGATACACTCCAAACCGTTGAAGATTTTGAACGAAACCGAAGACAATCGGTTACACAGAATGTATCGATAAATATTGCGCCGAAGTTGGGGTACGTCACGCTTTCGCCATCGATGAGTTATCGGGATGAAAGAACATTCTATGATAATGAAATTCCTCGGCAGCAATCGACCGACAGCTCGCTCATTTTCGTTAATGAAAAGGATGCGCAGCGAGCAGGGTATTTATCTTCAGGGTTATCTGCGAGCACCAAACTCTATGGTATTTTTCAACCGGGAATATTCGGCATCGCTGCTCTTCGGCATACGGTGACACCGAATTTATCGTTCAGTTATCAGAAACAAATTATCGGAGAAGATCGTGCCGGTAAGCAGATGTTTATGAGTTTGAATATCGGGAATGTCTTTGAAATGAAGACCTCTTCCGAAAAATCTCAAGACGGAGGGGAACCTGAAAAAATACAGCTGTTAAACCTCGGTGCGGGCATTTCGTATAATTTTTCCGCTGATAGTCTTAACTTTTCACCGATCGGCATGAATTACCGTACCAGTGTCGGGAGTCTCTTTGATGTTGGAGGTGATGCAAGCTTCGATCTTTATTCTCTTGTTCAGGTTTCACCATTCGAGTCCAGACGTGTCAATAAATTTCTCATCAACGAGGAAGGCAGACTCGCGCGATTAACAAACTTCAGAATCAGTCTTTCGACATCTCTCTCAGGTGAAAAATCGCAATCAAAATCGCCGAAAACTACAGGCGATACATTACAAGTCCATCAGCCACAATCTGGATATACAGGCTTATATCAAGATGAGGAACCAGATTTCAGTATCCCATGGCGTCTGTCACTTTCACTGGATTACTCAGAAAATAAAGTTCCACCATCCCGATCACGATCATCGAATGTTCGGGGAAATTTAGAATTCAATCTCACTGAGAATTGGAAATTCTCGATGAGCGGCGGTTATGACATTGTCAACCGGGAAATTGTCGTTCCCAATATCAACATCTCACGAGACCTTCATTGCTGGATTATGAATTTTTCATGGGTGCCGATGGGAACCTACCGGTATTATCAATTAGAAATTCGGGTCAAAGCACCTCAGCTTCAAGACGTGAAGGTGACAAAATCAGGGAGTGAGAGGGGGATTTATTGAAAATGATATCTGCCAGACATACTTTACAAAAGCGGCTGCGACGACAGAACAATAATCAAATCGTGATTTCGGCTGAGGAACTTATAAAGTCTCTTAATCTCATTATTGGATTAGATCAGTTGTTAGAAAATTTTTCTGCAAAGCTCAGAGAAATGCTTGATGCGGTTACTGTCCATATTGTACTTTATGAACCGATCACAAATCGGTATGTGGGAAAAATGACAAAAGGGAAAAACATCGATTGGCTTGAGAAATTCAATTTTTCCCGCTCTGATAACCTTATCAAGTGGCTAAATGTTAATCGATGTGCGCTTGATGTTACGCCCAATAACGAGGTAGTAAGGTTTCTTTCAGAACAGGAGCAAGAGATTTTGCACACAACTAATACTGTTCTAATTGTTCCATTGATTGTTCTGAATCGATTAACAGGAGCTATTTTTCTAAGCGGGCGGACAAATGGAATAGCATACGCTCCAACTGATATCGACATGCTTACGATGCTTGCAAATCAGAGCGCTCTTGCCATCGAGCATGCACTGATGTACCAGTTTCAGGAAGATAGATTGAAGAAAATATTCCATGCCGACAAACTTATCACTGTAGGTGAATTAGCGGCAGGTGCTGCTCACGAAATTCGAAACCCGCTGACCTCGATCCGAAGCACTATTCAATATCTTCAAAAAGACTTGCCTGATGAAAAGAAGCTGCTTGTTGATGGAATCATTGAAGAGGTTGATCGGATCGATCAAGTCATCCAAGGTCTCCTATCGTTCAGTAAAACGAATGTCCTGAATATGACGGTCGTCGATGTCCAAGAAGTGTTGAATCAAACACTGCTTCTTCTCGATTCTGAACTGCGTCATCATTCTATTGATACTCAGAAGAATTATACCTCACCGAATATGCAGATCGTCGGTGATACACCCAGCCTTAAGCAATTGTTTCTTAACATTCTTCTCAATAGCATCCAAGCAATGCCGAACGGCGGGACGATCACTATCACAATTTCGGATACTATAGTGAGCGACAGAATAGACCATGGGAAAGACGTCCTCTGCATCGAGATTTCTGACACGGGGGCAGGAATTCCAGAACAACATCTTCCCAAGGTTTTCGATCCATTTTTCACAACAAAAGAATCGGGTACAGGGTTAGGACTTTCGATCT
>DASRUF010000152.1:0-11458 GCA_035655575.1 Bacteroidota bacterium
CGGGTTACGGGTTCGGGAATGATGAGTTTATATCCCGCATCATCAACAGCGTGAACAAGTTCTGGCAACTTGACCTTCGTAGGGTCGTACGTCAGTGAAACTTGTTCGGTTGCAAGATTCACATTGGCTTCCTGCACGCCGTTAACTTTCTTTAACGTCTTCTCAACTCGCAGCACGCAACTGGCGCAGGTCATGCCCTCGACCGATAGTGTAACTGTCTCTTGGTTGTTCATACAATTGTTTTATTAGAACAATTACACAGCAAGTAGGTAACCAGCCTCTTCAATGGCTTTTGCCAACTGTGTATTGCTGACTTTCGATTCATCGTATTGTACTTTTGCTTTGCCAATGAGAACGTCTTCGACAATCACCGTTGGTACTTTGCTGAGTTCCTTCCGCACAGCCATGATACAGTGGCTGCAGTGCATTCCTTCAATTCTCAGTTCTTGTGTTTTCATAGGTTTTCCTTGTTAATGAATCTTTACAATGAACACTTCAAATATACGTTGGGAACAGACAGAATGCGTTACAAAATTTTAGGAAAGTTTTATATGATTTTCAGAGTAGGATTGTTAGTGAACATGATCAATAGAATGGCGATGAGTATTTCCTAACGATTTGAAGTGACTCGGCGTCATACCAGTAACTTTTTTGAACTGGCTCGAAAGGTGCGCTACACTGCTGTATCCCATTATGTACGAAATCTCCGTCAGATTCATCTCGTTGTACTTGAGAAGTTCTTTGACACGTTCCACTTTCTGAAGAATGACATAATGCTCGATGGTGATTCCTTCAACCGACGAGAAGAGCGTGCTCAATGAATGATAATCTCGCCCAATTTCTCTTGCAATGAACTGAGAGTCTTTGATTGAGATGGGATTGCTCTCATAATCATTTTGCGCTAACTTCAAAACTGCGTGCTTGATTTTCTCGATCGTTCTCGCATTCTTCTCTTCTATCAATTCAAAACCATTCTCCTTCAAGGCATAACGGATTTTTTCTACTGGCAGTTGTGGGGAATCGCTGCCGACTTCAACTTCAACTTCGCCTAACACAACATTTCGCACATCGAGTCCGAGTTTTGTCAGTTCCTCCCGCACAACTTTGATACAGCGCGGGCACACCATATTTTTTATATAGAGCGTCTTTTCAGTATTCATAGTTACAAATATACATAGACTATCTGTATGAATGACTATGCCACAGTTGTAATTCTATTCATATTATCCTATTTTTGAATTAAATGATACCCAATAAAAAAATACACCGTGAAAATTTCAAGCCATTGCTTATGAACCCCTATGGAGTTATTGTTCTTTCAACACTGCTCGTCGAGTATGTCTTGCATCTCCTTGCAAATGTTTTGAATATAAAGTCATTGCGCCCCGATGTCCCCGAAGAATTTCAGGGAGTATTTGATCCCGATGCCTATAGAAAATCACAGAACTATACAAAAACTGTGACAACATTTTCCAACATCACTTCAACCTTTAACCTCATTTTGATTCTATCATTCTGGTTCGCCGGTGGATTTAACAGACTTGATGTTGTTATCCGATCGCTCAATATGGGGTTCCTGTTCTCGGGGCTGATTTATATTGGTAGTCTTGTATTTCTTCAAGCATTGGTGTCCCTTCCTTTTAGAATTTACTCAATATTTGTTATTGAGGAGCGGTTTGGGTTTAACAAAACAACGCGAAGGATTTTCATACTCGATTTAATCAAGGAAGCACTCTTAACAATTCTTCTTGGCGGACCATTGATTGCCGGTTTATTGGTCATATTCTATAATATCGGGGCCGGCGGTTGGCTGCTCTGCTGGCTACTGTCCATCGTATTCATTTTATTCATTCAATACATCGCACCAACATGGATTATGCCTCTCTTCAACAAATTTACTCCACTCGAAGAAGGAGAGTTAAAGCAAGCAATTTTATCGTATGCCAATTCCGTTCGGTTTCCATTGAAGGGTGTCTTTTCGATGGATGGCTCGAAACGATCCACAAAAACTAACGCATTTTTCACAGGCTTCGGAAAACAGAAACGTATCGCACTTTTTGATACACTCATCAACAAACACACTATAGATGAACTTGTTGCTATTCTTGCTCACGAAATCGGCCATTATAAAAAGCACCATATTATCAAAGGTATGATTTTTACTATTATCCATACGGGGGTAATATTTTTCCTGATGTCGCTGTTCATTGGTAATCAAGGTTTGTTTGACTCATTTTATATAGAGAACGTTTCGGCTTATGTAAGTCTTGTACTTTTCATGTTATTATATTCACCAGTCGAATTAATCGTAGGAATCTTTTCACAATTGATTTCACGCAAGCATGAATATGAAGCAGACCGCTTCGCAGAGGAAACAATAACTCATCCAGAATCAATGATTGCCGCACTTAAAAAATTGTCAGTTGATAACCTATCAAATCTTACTCCGCATCCTTTCTACGTCTTTCTGAACTATTCTCATCCTCCAGTGCTAGAACGAATCAAAGCAATGAAACATTCAAACTTCGATAAAGTTTCGAAAGTCTAATTTTTAATAGTCTCACACTGGAGTTGTCCTTTGCGGGGGGAGCTTAACGATTCGTCTCACCATCCAAGCGATGACAAATAAACTACTAATGAAGAGAACAAGAAAAACAATCAGCGGAGACCATTGCCAATTTACCGGATCTCGTGAGAGCGGCATGAAGCGTTCAATTTCAGCAATTTGAACCCACTGCCTACTGATAGCATTCGAAACGATAACGATCAATTGTAAACAAACGATAACCCACACAGAAGATGGAGATTCAAAATTACTTTTTACGATCAACCATAACCAAGGTACGATTGCGGAAAACCCGGCAAGCCCAAAAATAATTTTAACCCAAGAAGTTTGCATTGCCTGATTAAATATCTGGTCGGAAAGTGCCCCAAGGATGTACCAGCTCCCTGAACCAAACATCCAGATTAACCCAATCGTGTAGAGTGTAGAAGAAAATTTGTTGACATATTTACAATAATCTGTCGATTGTTGAACTCTCGAAAAACGAGCATCGACGACAATCCAAACTGCTGTCGTGGTAATTGCGATACCGATCATTAGTAGATAGCGGGGAAACAAAGTTGGGTCACCAAGGTTCAGGGCGATTCCTGACACAGCCCCTGCAATCGTCGTACGCGAAAAGATATTCATCCATTCGGTCGGATTGGTCATGAGACTGAAATTATTTGTGAACATGAATCCGATGATGAGAAATATGACTGAGCTCATCCAACCTGTTCCATACCCCAGAAGCGTGATGGAACCTTTCTTAACCTGATGAGCATAGAGATATACACCATAGTATGCAAACAGCAATAACACGATGACACTGAACCACGGCACTGCAATAAGAATTCCAGCCGTATAATATTGAGGATAAAACAACACCTGCGTAAAGAGAAGAGGAAGAATCCCAAAATTTATACCAAGGGCAAGTAATATTGGCATGACAGAAATAAGGCGAATACCAACAGTCCGAAAATGGCCTTTACCGAAGGAAATACAGATAGTGCTCAGCAGAACACCTATGTACCAGATGTTCATCGGAATCATATGCAATACAAATCCAAGCGTTTTGAAGAAAATGAGAAATTCTACTGATGCTGGAAGACCCATTGGATCAATCGGAGTCAAAGGATATTCATTCATTTTATCACCTGCTGGATCCGATCCGAATTGTTTTCTTTATGAGTTGGTGAAGGCAACGTAATTGAGCTGAGGTATTCTCGTAACAGCCCCGCTTCCTCTTCTGTGCCAGACCAAGGCGGCATGAAATAATGAAATTTATCCATTTGGACAATCGACATTTTTATCATTTCATCAGTCCAACCCCGAGTAAGTGAGGTAAGGGAGGAGACGCCCCTTTCCGAAGCGTGACAATTGTTGCAATGATACATGAACAGTGTTTTGCCGAGGGTAATCCGTTGTTCTGAATTTAGATTTGCAAAAAGTTTACTATCAACATTACCACCCGAGGTCGTTATTTCCGGAGCAACTGATTTTACATAATGTCGTGTCCACACTCCACCGTCTAGATAACCAGATTGCTGAAGCTGAGGAATTTGAGCTTTAAAAATTTGATGCCCCAAAACCAAATTGTCGATGATATAGGGTTTGCGAACGGCTTCGCGTATGAATTCACCAGTCGTCACATTCGCAAGCCCACCTAAAAAGAGAATGATTGCGAAACCGGGAGTAACCCATCCGGGGTTTTTATATGGACCAAAATACGTCATCACAATCATTAACAGTGTCCCAGCGGTAACCAGAGCTGCCATCACATTTAAGGCGCTCGCCGCTTCCAAGGCAGCTTTACCCTGTTCAGGTAGGTAGATGAACCAGAGAATTCCACCGATAACAATCAATATCGTTCCACTCATAACCCATCTCACAGATCGATGAATGAGGTGATTTCGCCTTTCCGGTTCATTCTTTAAGGTAATTGAAGCATGGAGATATATATAGAGAGATGCCAGCAAGAGTGAGCCGCCCGTTCTCGCGATAATTTGTGGAATTGTTTGAGGATTAAAGAGTGCGGTCCAAAAACCGTCACTCAGTTCCCACCCTCCAGAATTTAATTGGAATGCTGTGATACCCGTGATGATCACCAAGCTTATCCAGGCTGAGATACCATAAATCCAGCCGATCATTGTATGTGTTCGAGGATCTAAACGATTCCAATAATAGTAGAAAATGAAGGCTGAAACTATCTCCAGAAGAAAAAAAACATATTCCATTCCCCAACCAAAAATGAATATGTGGATAAGGGTTTGGGTTGCTAATGGAGAAGCGAGGGCGATTGTCCACCAAATTCCAACGCCTGTGATCGCACCGTAAACAATCGTGATGAGAACAAAGAAGTGGGTATGAGAATGTAAATACTCAAGATAGTTGATGTTGTTTTCACGGTGAGCGATGCTGGTTTCATATGCGAGTATCATTCCTCCGCCGACAGCGTAGAATGCAACCCAAACATGCAATGTTGCAACGATTGCTATCAACATTGGTGCATTGATAATCGGAACATACCACCAGGGATAGTGCATCAGGTATTCCTAATGATGTGTGTGGATGTTGTTTTTTATCCGAGCTGGGACTTTACTATCAGGAAGATACAAAATTATTTTAACTTATTTCGAAGTTGTTACATGAGGAACGATTATAGGTCTGAGGTGCTCGTCGATTTTTGATCGGCTGTGTTTTAAACTCATAAAAACTCCTGACCGGCAAAAATGGAAAACGCGACGCGCGTTGGTGCACACCGCATCGAGGGAATTACTTTTCTTCTCTTGTTTCAAGAAATTGGACATCTAATATGATGCTCACTTTTTCACCTACAAGCCATCCACCTGCATCCAAAGCTTTATTCCATTTGACGTCATAGTCATACCGATTGATGTTTGTTGTCGCTTTAAATCCAATTCTATTATTTCCCCAAGGATCTTTTGCTTTACCGGTATACCTTGCATCAAGCGCCACCGTTTTAGTTACTCCATTAATAGTTAAATCACCTGTAATTTTATATTTGTTTTTTCCTGCTTTTTTAAATGACGTTCCTGTAAAGGTGATCTCTTGGTACTTTTCTGCGTCAAGAAAATCTGCTGACTTTAGATGTCCATCCCGCTTCTCATTGTCCGTATCAATACTGTTTGTCTTGATAGTGACATTTAATGTTGCATCTGAGAAATCATCCTTCGTCCGAGTCAGTGTCGCATCAAATTCATTAAACCGACCAGTCACATCTGTCAATGACATATACGTTACTGAAAACAACACTTTGCTGTGGGCACCATCAATCTTCCAAGTAGTCTGAGCAGGAAGATACGCCGTAGTAATAAAGAGCATAATGAGGATTAGAAAAATCTTTTTCATCGCCATTCCTTTCTTGTTGTGAGAAAATGTTACTTATAAATAATTCGATATTAATTCAACTCAGTAAGCAGTGAATCTACATCGAGCGGCTTTGTATACATTATTAGAGAACCGTCTTGATTGCGGGGCCATCGATCTTTAGGGCGATCGATATACAGCTCGATCCCGTTTTTATCGGGATCTCGAAGGTAAATAGCCTCACTTACACCATGATCCGCGGCGCCATCGATTGTCCATTTATTATCGAGAATACGTTTCACAATTCGCGCCAACTCTATGCGACTTGGCAGTAAGACTGCAAAATGATATAATCCCGTGGAGCCGGATGGTGGCGGTGCACCATCTTCACTTTCCCATGTATTAAGACCGAGGTGGTGGTGATAACCTCCTGCAGATAAAAACGCTGCGCTGTTTTCCCAACGTGACATTACTTCAAATCCAATAATCCGTGTATAGAAATTTATCGCACGCTCAAGGTTAGCAACCTTGAGATGTACATGACCGATTCTTGACTCGGAATGCAAGAGATGCCCGCTAATTGTGTCTTTCATCTTTCCCGATATTGGAGAAAACTTTGATTACACTTTTCATACATAGTTCTTACTATTAAAATCATTGCTATTGTTCTTGTAACGCAAGACCAAGTTTCTTCAATAACCCACCTAATTGCTGCTGTTCTTCTTCACCTAATACAGAGACTATTTTTGCAACAAATTCAGCATGTTGAATAAAAGCTTGTTTGAACAATTTTTGTCCTTTCGCTGTGAGCTGCACAACGATAGCACGACGATCTTTTCTACTCCGAACCCGTTCCACGAGACTTTCTGCCTCAAGGTTATCTAGAACGCACGTCATATTTCCCCCGCTCACCAAGTATTTTTTGCACAATTCTCCTGTAGTCATCGGACCGAGATGCCCTAAGCATTCGATAACCCCAAATTGCGGCTGAGTAAGCCCATAGCGGCGGATATCATTCTGCGTCAGATTGTTGAATGTCGTAAACGCTCTGGCGAGTTTAACCCAGACGTTCAATGCTAAACTTGCCTTTTTGCCGTATTTTCTCGTAGTATTCAGAAATAATGCTTTAAATTCAAAATATTTAAATTCAATATAATAATTTGTTCCCATCTTGTCAACTCGATGCTTTAAAGGCATGCTTCTTAGATAAAATTATCCAATTTCATCTACGATTATTCATTTCAATCCAATCCCGCCGATGGATCGAATTAATTTCTCCCAAGTTGGTCTCGTCCATATTTTTTCCATGGCATTTTGGGAGTCATAAATTGTTCCTCATACATATTTTCCTTATCTTTGACTTGCAATTCGTTAAAGTAATGTGGGGGCAATACAATAAATTACATTGAGAAAATACATTAGTTGACTTCATCATCACACTAAAAAGTTTTACTTTTAATTTCTTTGTTAATTATGTATTTCCGATTTTCAAGATTCATTGACGAATTCTGCGCCGTGCTCTTCTAGACGAATGCGCTTTCATCTGAAAGGTATTAAACATGCTGAAACTTCAAAACATAAAAAACAAAAAGTTGCTTGCCTGGATAGAAGAGATAAGAACTCTCTGTAACCCCGACGACGTTCATATTTGTGATGGGTCGGATGAAGAATATAACACGTTGTGCAATACGCTTATCGAATCTGGAACTTTTATCCGCTTAAACACACAGAAACGTCCTAATAGCTTTTTAGCTCGTTCAGATACCAATGATGTCGCTCGTGTCGAGGATCGAACATTCATCTGCAGCAGGCGAAAACAAGATGCTGGTCCAACAAACAACTGGGTTGATCCCAAAGAAATGAAAGGAACTATCACACGCCTCTTTAATGGCTGTATGCGCGGTAGAACTATGTATGTCATCCCATTCAGCATGGGTCCTCTTGGCTCTACGATCTCGCATATCGGTGTGCAGTTGACCGATTCGCCGTACGTTGTCGTTAGTATGAAAATCATGACTCGCATGGGGAGAAGGGTTCTCGAGATACTTTCGGACGACGATTTTGTTCCCTGCCTTCATTCTGTTGGCATGCCGCTTCAGCCTCATGAGAAGGATGTTCCCTGGCCCTGCAATAAGGAACACAAATATATTGTCCATTTTCCTGAGGAACGTTCGATCTGGTCGTTTGGCAGTGGGTACGGCGGTAATGCACTACTCGGGAAGAAGTGTTTTGCATTAAGAATCGCCTCATTTATGGCTCGTGATGAAGGTTGGCTTGCAGAACATATGTTAATTCTCGGTGTTGAATCTCCAGAAAATGAAAAAACTTATATTGCGGCGGCATTCCCGAGTGCTTGCGGAAAAACTAACTTTGCGATGCTCATACCACCTCCTTCATTCAAGGGATGGAAGGTAACAACAATCGGTGATGACATCGCGTGGATTAAACCCGGTACCGATGGAAAACTCTATGCTATAAATCCTGAAGCAGGATACTTTGGTGTCGCTCCTGGCACTTCAGTGAAATCAAATCCCAATGCAATGAAATGCATAAGTAAGAATACCATTTTCACAAACGTTGCATTGACTCCAGACGGAGACGTATGGTGGGAAGGCATGACAGATACACCTCCACCAAATCTCATCGACTGGCGTGGACAACAGTGGACACCGGATTGTGGAAGGGTGGCTGCTCATCCTAATGCACGTTTCACCGTACCAGCAAATCAAAATCCCATTATCGACCCTGATTGGGAAAACCCAAAAGGCGTACCTATTAGTGCTTTCATCTTCGGCGGTAGAAGAAGTACAAATGTTCCATTAGTGTATCAATCGGTAAACTGGAATTTTGGAGTCTATCTTGCTGCAACAATGGGTTCTGAGACAACCGCCGCCGCCGCTGGGGAAGTGGGCAAGGTTCGGAGAGATCCCATGGCGATGTTACCATTTATTGGATACCACATGGCGGACTATTTTAATCATTGGTTACAGTTTGGGCGCAGCCTTCCCAACTCCCCTCGTATTTTTGCCGTCAATTGGTTCCGTAAGGATGAAAAAGGTAAATTTCTCTGGCCCGGGTTCAGCGAAAATATGCGGGTACTCCAGTGGATAGTCCAACGAGTCCACGGTCGGGGTTTCGCAATCGAAAGCCCGCTTGGGTGGATGCCACGATATGAAGATATGTGTTGGGAGGGACTGGAAGAGATGACAGCAGAGAAATTTAACAACCTCATGTCCGTGAATAGCGAGGCATGGAAAAATGAATTACTTTCACACGAAGAATTATTTTCAAAACTCTATGATCGGCTACCAAAAGAATTTCTTTTTATGCGAGAGTTATTACTTTCCAGCTTATGGAGATCCCCAGAAGTATGGGAGATAGCACATGAATAAGGTGAGGTAATTAGTGAAAGCCATCCGATTCCACACATTTGGAGATATTGATGTACTTCGATATGAGGATATTCACACGCCAACAATCGGAGCGAACGAAGTACTTGTACAATTGAAAGCTGCAGCATTAAATCACCTCGATCTGTGGGTTCGAAGCGGTGCGAGAGAGAGAAAAATACCTCTACCACATATCCCTGGCTCAGATGGTGCGGGAATCATTACCGAGGTTGGGACGGGAGTAGATTTTCATCAAATTGGAAACCGTGTACTCATTGCACCTGGCGTCAGTTGTGGACACTGCATGCACTGTCTGGGAGGAAAGGATAATCTATGTCGAATGTATCATGTTCTCGGTACAATTGAAGATGGAACTTATGCCGAGTACGTGAAGATTCCAGCAATAAATGTAATCCAAATTCCTGAAGGATTAGATTTCAATCAAGCAGCAGCAATACCTTTGGTCTTTCTTACTGCTTGGCACATGCTCGTCACCTTGGCAAAGATTGAGCCGGGAGAAACAGTTCTCATTCATGGCGCAGGAAGTGGGGTTGGGTCCGCTGCCATCCAGATTGCCAAGCTGTTTGGCGCACGGGTTATTACTACTGCGGGGACGGAAGAGAAATTACAGCGAGCAAAAGACCTTGGCGCTGATGAGCTTATCAACTATCGTGAAAAAGATTTTGTTGAAGAAGTCAAGCGGCTTACGGAGAAACAGGGCGTTGATGTTGTATTCGAACACGTTGGTGGGGATGTATTTGAAAAAAGCATTACTGTGATTCGCAAAGGCGGTAGGATTGTAAGCTGTGGCGCGACAACGGAGTTCCTCTGCAAAGTTGATATTCGATATGTCTATTCACGGCATCTCTCGCTCTTCGGTTCATTCATGGGAACAAAAAGTGAGTTGAGCGATGTCTTGAAGTTTTTTCCTTCTGGAAAACTCAAGCCTGTTATTGACAGCGTCTTTCCATTGGCTCAAGCCGCAGAAGCACAACGGAAAATGGAAGAGAGAAAGAATTTCGGAAAGATCGTACTAACAATGTAGGTGGAGTGTAGTACACCTTTAAGGTTTGCTACACTTAGCAAGCATTATGGAACTCTATCAAGATCATTACTACCACCTGTATAATCGCTCAAACAACAATGAGGTTGTTTTCAAATCTCTTGAGAATTACCTTTACTTCTTGAAAAATTACCGCAAGTATTTTGAAGTGGACTTTGACACAATCGCCTATTGTCTGATGCCAACACATTTTCATTTCCTTATAATAGTTAAAGCAGAAGATACGAGACGCATCAAAAAGAATCTTGGTATTTTTCTAAGCTCTTACACAAAAGCCGTCAACCTGCAGTTTGAACGCCATGGAAGCTTGTTCCAGCAGCATTCCAAATCTCGTCATATCGACGATGAACGATATTTACTCACGCTGGTCACTTATATCCACCAAAACCCAGTTCGCGCTGGGCTTGTAACAACATTGGAAGATTGGGAATTTTCCAGTTATAAAGATTACATGGGTATGCGAAATGGCTCTCTACCAAAGACTCAACTCATACTGACCTACTTTTCATCGATTGAAGAGTTCAAAGAGTATTCAAATGTTATGTTGGAATCGATAGAAAGGAAGTATTGGGTTTAGTATGTGTAGTACACCTCCAAGGTGTGCTACACATCCATTGTGATTGCTGAGTATGATTACCTTTTCAGATATCGAACACGCTTACAAAACCCTCAAACCTGTTATCCACAAAACCCCTTTACTTTCCTCCCGCACGTTCAATCATCAAACGGGCAACGAGGTTTATTTCAAAGCGGAAAACTTTCAGCGTATCGGCGCTTTTAAATTTCGTGGCGCGTACAACAAGATTGCGTCATTGACAGAGAAAGAACGCAATAAAGGAATCATTGCCCACTCATCGGGTAATCATGCTCAAGGTGTGGCGCTTGCATCTAAGCTGTTCGGCATCAAAGCAACCATCGTTATACCACACGATTCCGTGCAGAGTAAGGTCGCAGCCACAAAAGATTACGGTGCTGAGGTTGTCTTCTGCGGCAATACTACAGATGATCGGGAACGAACAACAGATGAACTCATCAACAAGTATGGCTACACGCTTATTCACCCTTACAACGATGAGAAACTCATCGCAGGCCAAGGTACGGTTGCCTTGGAAATTTTCCAGGACTTAAAAGACC
>DASRUF010000153.1:0-15536 GCA_035655575.1 Bacteroidota bacterium
CCTTCAGGGGTATACTTCTATCGCCTTGTGGCTGAGGGAGTGTACGAAATCTTTGATGAATCGATAGACGACGATGAAGAAGAAGAGCCAATTCCACAAACGTACACTCAAACCTCTATCCAGACCAAGAAGATGCTTCTCATTAAGTGAGCATCTCTTAAAGTGTTCAAAGATGCCATGTATGGAAACGTGCATGGCATTTTTTATTTCATACCTCGTATTGTCTTTTTCTCCTTTTAAGGATGAACTTATTTTAATTATCATGGGTTGATTTTGTGTTAAAGTTCATTTAATTTCTATACAAAATAGCATTATCTATTCTTGGCCGATCTATTCAATTTTGTAGCCGGAATGAGTACAGTAATTCTTTTCACATCTTCTTAGAAGCGTATGAAGGACCCAAAATACAAAATTCTCCATGTGGATGATGAAGTGGCATTTCATGCACCAGTCAATGCGTTAATCAATGCACGAGGTCATGATGTTGATTCAGTTGATGGTGGAGTTCAAGCGATTAATATCCTTCAAAAGAATCACTATGATCTTGTCCTTCTCGATATCAATATGCCTCAAGTGAATGGTATGGAAGTTCTTGATTTTATTAAAGAAAAATATCCTTCTACTGAGGTAATTATGCTAACTGGGATAACTGATCTGAAAATGGCAGTGCAATGTATGCATAATGGTGCGTTTTATTATTTGACAAAACCCTTCGTCTCCGATGAATTAATTCATATTGTTAGTCGAGCATTAGAACACCGAAAACTTCTTCTTGAAAATACGATAATGCGTTCACAATTATCGAGAATATTCCGGTTCGACAAGGTTATAGGGACAAGCGATGCGATGCGAAAAGTAATTGAGACTGCCGAGCACGTTGCGCCAACAAATTCAACTGTGCTAATTCAAGGAGCCAGCGGCACGGGAAAAGATCTTATTGCGAATTTTATGCATAAAAAGAGTCTAAGATCGAATGGTCCATTTGTCGCAATCAATTGTGCATCAATACCAGACACTTTAATGGAGAGCGAACTTTTTGGTTATGAAAAAGGTGCGTTCACCGATGCAAAAGCACAAAAGCAGGGTCTCGTCGAATTAGCTCATAGTGGCACGCTTTTTCTTGATGAAGTCGGTGATGTTAGTCCAATCGTTCAACCCAAGCTTTTACGATTCATCCAAACGGGAGAATTCCGAAGAATAGGAGGTAAATTAGAACTTAAGGTCGATGTTCGAATTATTTCAGCTACAAATAAAGATTTACGTAAAGAAATGAAGGAGGGTAAATTCCGTGAAGATCTTTTTTATCGAATAAATGTTATTTCGATATCGATTCCACCATTAAGAGAAAGAAAGGAAGATATCCCCCTGTTGACCGAAAATTTTCTTAAAAATGTTCTTCGCATGAAGAGACCAAAAGAAATAAGTCGAGAAGCATTAGATATTCTGATGAAATATGAGTGGCCAGGTAATATCAGAGAATTAGAAAATATTCTCGAAGGGGCAGCTATCCTTTCAAAAGGTGATGTCATCACGCAGAAAGATCTCAATCTACCTCTTAATATTCATGCTACCACTGGACTAAAAGATGGACAGGATACGGTTGTCGGTTCGTTGATTTCCATGAAAGACATTGAAAAAATACATGTCGCAGGCGTTCTTCGGGCAACTCAATGGGACAAGAATGAGAGTGCAAGGATACTTGGAATAAGCTTGAAGACATTATATAGTAAAATCGCGCAATATAATATTGAACAACCATAACCTTACAGCATCCGATCGACCTTCTTCCTTTCCTTTTCTGATTTAATTTTCCCTCGATTGACGAATCAATATCACCTTCTTTAATTCTGAACTTTGTAGAAATTACAAAGTCGACGCATATTTTTATTTTCCTATAATCTTCCCTTAACCTCTTTAACCATAATGAATTAGCTCATTCGATCTCCTTTGTTTTCCCTCACAAAACAGCCTGGCACACGGCTTGAAGTAAAGTAGTGAAGAAATTCAATAACTAATCAACAATGTTAAACGAGTCAAAAAAGAAAAGTGAGGGATTTATGAAACAGGCCACCTTTTTATTTCAAAATCTATTGATCATCACACTCATCGCAATCACCATTACAAAGGGAGATCAATATCGAAGTAATGGTTCTGGTCTTTGGATCTCCACATCAGTTTGGCAAAAATCCACCGATGGGGGTGCAACGTATAGCGCATCATCCACCATCCCGGGTAATTCAAATACTGATACGGCTCTCATTCGAAACACACACACAATCACGATCAACACGAATTTTACTATTGCGAAATTGACTGTGGGCCAGGGGTCAAGCGGCATTCTCACGTTTGATGGTACATCACGTGCAATCAATATCCTGAGTGATGTATATGTTGCAATAGGTGGTCAATTTCGAAGTGCATCAGCCAACTCAGTTCACTCAATGACAATTGGTGGAAATCTTACCGTAAATGGAACATTCAACATGAGGGTTACTTCACCGCGAGTTGTTGATGTTGTCTTCAACAATAATGGAAATCAAATAATTAATGGTACTGGAACCATAGCCTTTAATAATCTCACTTTAAACATGGGGTCAAGCAGTCTCAATACGCTGGATGTTATGTCGGTCATTTCCATGAATCCAACGTCTACGAGTCCAAGCTTAACACTTTTGAATGGTACTTTTAAGCTTTCAAGTGCATCGAATATTACCCCATTTGGAGGTGGGGATGTTGTGATTCCTTTGACCGCGGGATATTATCTAAATCATTTCAGTGCACAATCCAAGTGGTCTGGTGCAGGTTCGTTAATTGTCGATGGTTTTCTGACACTTGCTAACGGTACGATGGATGTGGGAACGGGATCAGGAGGTTTAGAAATTGGATCGACAGGTACTGTAGACATTTCTGGTGGAGTACTGAACAATAAAGGTAGATTTCAAGTTGATGAACAGGGTGGATTATTTGTCATGCATGATGGGACAATAAATATTTCGAAATCCAATGGCAGTTTACAGACGACTGATGTACTCATTATGTCGCCAAATGCAACAATGCTTGGAGGGACTTTCTCGTTTACATCGAATAGCGCCTCGACTGTGATAACAATGAAAAGTATCATGCCATTTTACAATTTAATGATTGAAAACAGTCAAGCGGATGTGACCGTTCAATTGGTGGATAGCACACTAACGATCTTGAACGACTTGACAATTGTTTCTGGAACATTGGATGCGTCAGGTTTTAGTGGCGACATAGTTGTGGATGGTGATTGGATGAATTCGGGTGTTTTTCTTCCGGGGAGCAGTACCGTCCGTTTTAATGGATCCGGTTATCAAAATATTCAAGAAGGTAATTTCGATGATCTCACAATCGAAAATATAGGTGTTGGAGTAATGCTATTGAGCGATACATACATTGGTGGTGTGTTAAGTGTCCTGAGTGGGAGTGTTTCCACCGGCGCAAGTATAATTTTTCTGGGATCAAATGCTGTTGTATCTGAGCCGGTCGGCAATTCTATCCTAGGCACTATTACGACAACGCGTGATATCGCCTCGACATCAGGAATAGAAACTTTTGGAAATATCGGTTGTGATGTTGTATTGAATGGGACAGCCCTTGGAGTTACCACAGTTATGCGTACAACGGGTGGGGCATTCAGTGGAAACGGTAACAACTCAATTCTTCGTCATTTCGATGTAATGCCCACTGTCAATACAAGCTTGAATGCAGGTTTTATTTTCCATTTCGATGAAAGTGAGCTTAACGGACAAGATGCCAATACGTTGGAACTTTATAAATCCGATGACTATGGTGTATCATGGACAAACAGGGGTGGTGTTATCAATACCCAAGCTCATACAATTTCACTCTCCGGGATCAATGGATTTTCACAATGGACTGCTTCGGATCATGCTAACACCTTAGGTAATACCCCGATACCAACAATCGATGCCATTTCCCCAACAAGTAAAGTTGTTGGAGAAAGTGCATTCACTTTAACGATACAAGGAAGGGGTTTCGTTGATGGAAAATCGGGGGTGAATCTCAATGGATCCGATCGGCAAACGATTTATGTGAGTGAAACTCAATTGCACGCTCTTATTCCAAGCTCCGATCTAACATCAGCAGGGTCATTTTCTGTAATCGTGGTCAATTCTGATGGTGGTGGAGAATCCAATGAAAAAGTATTTGCAGTTCAGCGTGCTGCCACCTCAGCAGTGATGAGTTCCGACGTCAGTCCATCTATCTACGGTCAGTCAGTCCAATTATCCGTAGGAGTAGATGTTCTCTCTCCCGGCTCTGGTATTCCAACAGGGACAGTAATACTGAAAGAAGGAGGCGTTGTTCTCGGTTCGGGTACTCTCGATGCTGCAGGACGAACGGTTCTTCCTCGAGCGGACCTTTCGGTTGGATCACATTCATTGAGGGTATATTACTCAGGTGATGCTAATTACGATAGCTCTACATCAATTGAAGTGTCACAATTAGTTAATCGATCTAATACTCTCACGAATATTTCATCTAATATCAATCCTTCGTCATATGGTCAAGAAGTTACCATAAATGTTTCAGTCTCTGCAAATTCGCCCGGTGCTGGGATTCCTACGGGAATAGTCACGATAAAAAATGATAGTCTTGTAGTCGGTTCCGTAATCCTGAATGGATCGGGTCAGGGGAATTTCTCCACCGCTTTATTGTTTGTTGGAACTCATAAGATCACTGCCGAGTATGGGGGTGATGCAAATTTTGTCGGGAGTATTTCCTCTTCTCTAACTGAGGTTGTGGGAAAGGCAATTTCTTCTACCACTATATCATCCGATGTTAATCCATCCTCATTTGGTGAAAATATCAATTTTACTGTTTCGGTTGATGTAGTTTCTCCCGGTGCTGTCATTCCCTCTGGTCTGGTGGCGCTTAGAGATGGTCAGACAGTTCTCGGAACTAAAATGATGGATAGCACGGGTAAGGCAGTATTTGCCATATCATCCCTTACGGCTGGGACGCATTCTCTTTCAGCAGATTATGTCGGCGATACAAATGTCAATGGAAGTAGTTCGTCCGTGTGGGTTCAAAATGTCAGTCAATCTGGTTCAACAATCATCGTGACTTCAAATATCAATCCATCCATTTATGGTCAACCAGTCGTATTCGCAACAAAAGTAACTGGCGATGACTATATACCATCCGGTAGTGTCATATTCATGGATGGTTCTACGATTCTCGGTTCGGCAACACTTGACGATTCTGGGAATGCGATATTGGTGACGAATTCACTCATGGCAGGCAATCATTCGATTAGAGTTCAATACAGCGGAGATACGAACCATGGTGCGGGGGTTTCTCCCTCGTTGGATCAGCGTGTAAACAAAGCAGACGTTAATCTCGCTGTGCGATCTTTAAAGAATCCATCTGTATATGGTGAATCAATAACAATGGTGGCGGTTCTGACTTCATCTGCAGGTGTCGGAACACCATCTGGTAGTGTCGTGTTTAAAGAGGGAACAATCGAGTTGGGTGTTTCACCATTGGATAGCTCTGGTAATGCTACACTGCATGTACCATCATTAACAATGGGTGATCATTCGATAACGGTGGATTATGCGGGAGACAGTGATTTCAACAGTGGTGCGGGGGTGCTCAGTCCGGTCCAAAAAGTAGAAAAAGCCAGTAGTTTGGTGGCTGTTGTTGCATCAAATAATCAATTATCATTCGGTCAACCCGTGACGATCACTACTCAAGTTTCTGCAGTTGCTCCAAGTACTGGAAACCCTACCGGAACGGTTCGTTTCCTCTCCAATAATTTCCCCTTAGTTGATGCTGTAGAACTTGTAAATGGGACTGCCAATATTTCAATATCTCAACTCGAAGTTGGAACTCATCACATCACCGTTGAATATAGTGGAAGTAATGAATTTAATAATAGCAACGGATCCTTGAATCCAGACTATGTTGTTACAAAGGCATCAAGCCTAATTAGTTTATCATCTGATTTCAATCCGTCTGACTATGGATCGGTAGTTAGATTCACTGTAATTGTCAAAGGTGAAATGATCGCTCCAACGAAACCGATCGGTGATGTTCAGTTCTACCTCGATAATTTACCATTCGGGGGTCCAGTTGCTCTATCAAATGAAGTTGCCTCGTTAGCGACTTCGTCAATAAGTGGTGGTGAACACATAGTGTTTGCAATCTATAGTGGCGACAGCAACTATCAAAGCAGCACTTCAAAAGGTTTATTACAGATAATAAACAAAAAATCAGTTGTAATGAGCCTGACTTCACTTGTGAATCCATCGATTGCTGGTAAACCTACGACATTCCAAATCGCAATTGATAGTACGGTACCCACTGGCGGTGACGTTCAGTTTAAAATTGGAACCGAGAATTTGGGTGAACCTGTTTCAATTTCGCTTGATGGAAAAGCTACATTAACAACATCAAATTTGGTTGCTGGCATACACACCATCTCGGCGATTTATAGTGGTTCAGAAAATTTCGAACAGAGTGTATCAAATCTCGTTACCCAAGAAGTTTTGTTGGAAATTTTAGTGTCGGTCAATGCACGCTGGAATATCGTTTCCAACCCAATTTCGAGTTCGAGTGAGCTCGTTAGAGATATTTTTCCGACATCAATGGATCCTATCGCATTTTCGTACTCCGGTGGAACGTATCAACCAACGAGTCGTATGGCTAATCGATATGGATACTGGAGTAAATTTCCTGAGGCACGCGTTGACACACTTCGAGGAGTGCCGATAGCTACCGATACTATTCCTCTCCAATCGGGTTGGAATTTGATCGGTTCGATTTCGTACCCTGTAGATACGACGACTATTCGAACGATACCTGAGGGCATTCTCGCTTCGAATTATTTCGGCTACAATGGCAATGGGTATGCGCCGACATCGATCGTTACACCTGGCAGAGGATATTGGGTGAAATCGAATGATGCCGGGAAGCTCGTTCTATCGAGCCAGAGTCAGGCGAAGGTTGCATCGGTTGAATCAGGATTATTTGAATCCATGAATTCAATCACGATTACTGATAATTCCGGTGCAAGCCAAACACTGTATTTCGGTCCAGATGCGGGTAATATTTTTAAGTTGAACATGTTCGAGCTTCCACCGTCACCGCCGACAGGAATTTTTGATGCTCGATTTGAATCGCAGCGCATTCTTGAGACCTATCAACCCAAGGTCGAAAAACATGAGGGATATCCGTTTGTAGTCAGGTCGGCAGAATATCCACTTACAATTACATGGAACGTTCAGAATGGGGAGAATGAGACGATCATCCTTCGTGCTGGTATATCGGAAGATGCTCTGCCGGAGCAAGCGTTAGTGAATCATGGTCAAATTGTTATCACCCAAAAATCAGTTGATCGGTTTGTTATCGTTGTTGAACCGGTTTATGTTCCAACGGTGTTTGCTCTACAACAAAATTATCCGAATCCTTTTAATCCAACTACAAGAATTCAGTTCGATCTTCCGGTGACGTCATTCGTAACGTTAAAGGTGTACAATACGATCGGACAGGAAATTGTAAGGTTGAAAGATCGTGAAACGATGACGCAAGGAACGAAAGAAATAGAATTTCAAGCTTTGGAGCTACCCTCAGGTGTGTATTTCTATCAGGTTATTGCAGAGGTTTTAGATGAAAGTAGTCAAGCGCCGGATGGAAAATCTTTTGTAGATGTCAAGAAGATGATATTAATGAGATAGCGCTCGACTCAAGGTCGACCAAAGATGCCATGTATGGAAACGTGCATGGCATTTTTTATTTGTTCATACTTACTTTTTTTCCTATATTTCATTCGCTTTAACTCGTTGATATTTCAATTCCTTGAGAGAATTTTCGTTCCATGCACTATAAGAAACGCTCGCATACGTGTGGTGAGCTGCGTGCTGCTGATATCGGCAAGGTTGTAACACTTACCGGCTGGGTAGATTCCCGTCGAAATTTAGGCGGTGTGGTCTTCATCGATTTGCGTGATCGTTATGGAAAAACTCAGGTTGTCTTTAACCCTCAACGTAACCCCAAAGTCCATCTACTTGCAGGAGAATTGAGAAGTGAATACGTAATAGCTATCACTGGCATGGTGGAGCATAGACCACCTGGCACAGAAAATCCAAACCTTCCTACAGGTCAAATCGATATCATGGCGGACGAATTAATTGTTCTCAATAAAGCCGATACTCCGCCATTTCCAATCGAGGACATCATCGATGTCAATGAAGAGATTCGTCTCAAGTATCGATACCTCGATTTACGGCGGTCACCCCTTCAGCAAAATCTCATCACGCGCCACAAGATGTACCTAAGGACAAGAAAATATTTTGATGAATTAGGATTCGTAGAAGTAGAAACGCCAATTCTGATGAAGAGCACCCCCGAAGGTGCCCGTGATTACCTTGTCCCCAGTCGAATTCATCATGGAAAGTTTTATGCACTTCCGCAGTCGCCACAAACCTATAAACAAATTTTGATGGTTGCAGGATTGGATAGGTATTTTCAAATCGTCAAGTGTTTTCGAGATGAAGATCTCAGAGCTGATCGCCAGCCCGAGTTTACGCAGATCGATGTTGAGATGTCGTTTGTTGATGAGGAGGATGTTCGAAAGGTCGTCGAAGGATTGATGGTACACTTATTCAAGGAGATCAAGGGACTCGATATCCAAACGCCATTCCCTCGATTGACCTATAAGGAAGCTATAGAGACCTACGGCTCTGATAAACCCGACACGAGATTTGATGTAAAGCTAACAAACATCAACGATGTCGTTAAGGATTCTGGATTCAGAGTGTTCACTGAAATCGTAAAGAAGGGTGGTGTTGTTGCTGGGTTTGTTGCATCGGGTTGCGCAAATTACACCCGTAACCAGCTTGACAATCTTACAGATTATGTGAAAAGTTTGGGCGCTGGCGGTCTCGTTTGGATGCGAGTGACCGGCGGAGGCGTTGAGACGCCGAGTGAGAAATTCTTAGGCAAAGAAACCGTCAACGCTATCCGAGAGAAAATGCAAGCAAAGTCTGGCGATCTCATCCTCATTATTTCGGATACGTGGACGAAGGCATACACAATCTTAGGAACACTTCGCCTTGAGATGGGTAAACGACTCAATCTGATCGACGAGAACAAACAGGTATTACTCTGGGTTACTGATTTCCCGATGTTTGAGTACGATGAAGCAGAAAAGCGCCATATAGCTGTCCATCATCCATTTACATCACCGAAGCTTGAAGATATAACATTGCTTGATTCAGATCCGCTCAAGGCGCGTGCACGGGCATATGATCTCGTCCTGAATGGAAACGAGATTGCAGGCGGTAGCATCCGTATCCATGACCGAGATTTACAGAGTAAGGTTTTCAACCTTCTTGGCATCGATGATGAGCAGGCAAAGAAGAAGTTCGGCTTCATGCTGGAATCATTTCGCTACGGCGCACCACCGCATGGGGGGATTGCCTTTGGCTTTGATCGTATTTGTATGCTGTTGTGTGGTGAGAAGTCGATTAGGGATGTCATTGCATTTCCGAAGACGACGAGTGCGATGTCGTTGATGGATGACTCGCCGTCCGAGGTTGATCCACAGCAGTTGAAGGAATTGCATATAAAAATTATTTAGCAAAAATTAATTTCATACGTTACTAAGGAGTCTTTTATGATAGGTATTGTCGGATACGGCGCATACCTTCCACGGTATCGCATCAAAGCAGAAGTGATAGCGCAACAATGGGGTGCAGATCCTGAATCTATCACGAGGGGATTACAACTCATGGAAAAAACTGTCCCCGGTCAGGATGAGGACACAATAACAATTTCTGTAGCAGCGGCAAAGAATGCACTTCGGAGAGCACAGATTGATCCGAAAGAAATCGGAGCTGTCTATATTGGATCGGAATCTCATCCGTATGCTGTAAAGCCAAGTGGAACGATCCTCATTGATGCACTTGGAATCGGTCCACACGTTCACGTTGCAAGTTATGAATTCGCTTGCAAAGCGGGAAGCGAAGCAATGTATGTTGCCTACAGCCACGTGAAATCGGGCGAGATGAAATATGCCATGGGTATCGGTGCAGATACTTCGCAGGGTGCGCCGGGTGATGCACTCGAGTACTCTGCTTCGGCTGGCGGAGCTGCATTCATCATGGGTGGCGAGCATGTTGTTGCTGAGATCTTATATACTCATTCCTATACTTCCGACACACCTGATTTCTGGCGGCGTGAAGGTGAGATGTATCCACGGCACGGTGGACGCTTCACGGGCGATCCCGCATACTTCAAACATATTACCGGTGCAGCGACAGCGTTACTGGAAAAGTCAAAGTTGACACCAAAAGATTTTAAGTATGCTGTCTTCCACATGCCAAACGGAAAATTTCCACAGGAGGTAGGAAAACGTCTCGGTTTCACGAAACAGCAGCTTGAAGTCGGGTGGATTGTACCATGGATGGGAAATACCTACTCAGGTTCCTCGCCAACCGGGCTGGCAGCAATCCTCGATGTTGCAAAGCCAGACGATCTAATATTCATGGTGTCGTTTGGCTCAGGCGCTGGCAGTGATGGATTCATTTTTCGAGTAACAGACGAGATTACCAAGGTGCAGGGTCGCGCGCCAACAACGCGGGATTACTTGGATCGAGGCAAAATACATTTAAACTATGGCGAGTATGCAAAGTTTCGTCAAAAGATTAAACTCAATGAATAAGGAGAATCAACCATGCGAGATGTAGTTGTCATCGGGGCTGGCATAACAAAGTTCGGCGAGCTTTGGGAAAAATCAATCAAAGATATTTTTGTCGAAGCTGCAATGAAAGCAATAGAAGATGCTGGGGTCGATCATATTGACTCGATGTATGTCGGTGCGATGTCGTCCGGCTTATTTGTGGGGCAAGAACATTTAGGTGCTGTCATGGCTGATTACCTTGGTGTAAATCCAATTCCGGCGACGCACGTTGAGTCAGCATGTGCATCCGGTGGAGTTGCATTCCGGCAAGCGTTTTTAGAGGTAGCCTCCGGTGCGAGTGATATTGTCTTGGCAAGCGGGGTCGAAAAGATGACCGATGGCGCCGATGTTACAGATGTTCTTGCGACGGCTGCTGACCAGGAATATGAAGTATATAATGGCGTCACGTTCCCCGGATTATATGCAATGATTGCTCGTGCCCATATGGAGCAGTATGGTACGACACGGGAACAGTTGGCGGCAGTAGCAGTAAAGAACCATCGAAACGGAGCGAAAAATACAAGTGCACAATTCCGCAAGGAAGTCACTATGGAACAGGTTATGAATTCGACGATGGTGGCTGATCCGCTTCGCTTGCTCGATTGCTCTCCGGTGAGTGACGGTGCAGCGGCGGTCATCGTTGCCTCAATGGATGTTGCAAAAAAGCTGAAGAAAAATCCTATTCGAGTTATTGCTTCGGCACAATCATCCGATACAATTGCATTACATGGACGTAAAACACTCACGACACTAAACTCTGTCGTGAGTGCTGCAGGTAAAGCATACAAGATGGCTGATAAGAAACCAAAAGATATGAACGTCGTGGAAGTGCATGATTGCTTTACGATTGCTGAGATCGTTGTTACAGAAGACCTTGGATTCTTTGAAAAAGGAAAAGGCGGCGAGGCTGCGGCGAATGGCTGGACATCGATCGAATGCAAGATGACTCCAGTCAATACCAGCGGTGGACTGAAATCGAAAGGTCATCCGGTCGGGGCTACAGGCATTGCACAAATTATTGAATTATATGAACAACTCAACGGCAAGGCTGGCGCACGGCAGGTTCCCAACGCACATGTTGCGATGGCACAGAACATGGGTGGAAGTGGAGCAAGCTGCGTCATCCATATCCTGGAGGTCAAATGATTACAGCACGATATCATAGAGAAATTCCTCAACGCTATAGACTCGAAGCTTCGAAATGTTCGAAGTGTGGACACATCACCTTCCCTCCTCGGCTTGTCTGTCCTGAGTGTAAAGGAAAAGCATTTGAGACGATCAAGCTGAGTGACGAAGGCAAACTACAAACCTTTACTGTTGTTCGCGTTTCTTCGGATAAGTTTTCCAAAGAAACTCCCTTTGCAGTCGGTATTGTCGAGTTGAATGACGGCGTGAAGATCACCACTCAAATTGCCGATACCGATGTTGATGAGCTAAAGGTTGGGCAGAGAGTCAAGCTCGTCTTTCGCAAAATCCAGGATGATGGTAGAGCAGGAATTCACTGTTACGGATATAAAGCAATAACTCTATAAATTTTAATTGACCACGGATTGTGCTGATAATAAGTGTGCTGTGGTTATTTCGTTTTTTGATGATTATTCTTAAATTTAATTGCGATGCGATTCAAAAAAGAAGAAATAAATAAAAAGCTTACAAATTTATTCTCAAGTAAGGCGGAAATTATATTAGCTTATCTTTTTGGATCAACCGCAGAAGGTAAAGCCCATAAATTCAGCGATGTTGACGTTGCGGTGTATTATAAAACAAACCCGTCATTTAAACGGCATCTTCAATTAATAAATGATATTTGTTCTATCTTAGAGACTGATGATGTCGATGTGGTTAACATGAACACTGCCTCTCCATTAATCATCCATGATATTTTGTCCTTTGGCGAATTACTCATATGCCGTGACGACAATCTTTATGTGAACTTAAGAACTAGAACTTTAAGAGAGTTTGATGATTTAGTCCATATTCTTAGGATACAGGGAAAATATATTTTTGGGGAAGCGATAAATGGTTAAGTTGGAATACATGATTACAATGATCAAAACTATCGAACAAAATTATATTGAGTTGTTTCAATACAAAAATGTAAAGGCAAATGAAATTGCAAAAGATAAATCTTTGCAATGGACGATAGAGCGGGGTTTGCAAATTACAATACAAGCTGTTTTAGATATCGGTTCGCACATTTTATCGGATCTGAAAGTAAATGGCTGGAAATCATATAAAGAAATACCCTCAAAACTTCATCAAAGCAGAATAATCACAAAATCACTGGCAGCGAAAATTACCTTGATGGCAGGTCTAAGAAATATATTAGTACATGAATATCTTGAAATTGATCCTAAAAAGTTAGAAAGAATTTTGGGATCTGATTTAGAAGATTTTAAGAAGTTTGTATTGCAAATAAGGAAATATCTTAGAATATAGAAGAATCAGATGGTTTCAAATCAAGTTCCCCCTACTGCAACCTCAAAATTCCCAATAATATTCAAGACAGAGTTTGGAACAGTTGAAATTAGGGTATAGGTCGACGACTCGACTCGTCGAGAATTCGGATTCTTCAAGAAGGAATGATTTGAAGCAGAAAATTAGGATTGCGTCCGGTCAGGGATTTTGGGGAGATTTACAATCAGCACCATACGACCAAGTTTCGAAAGGTCCAATTGATTATCTCATGATGGATTTTTTGGCAGAAGTCACGATGTCTATCATGCAGAAACAAAAGCATCGGAATCCGGAGCTTGGTTATGCAAAAGATCTGGTAACGATTGTCGAGCATATTCTTCCGACCTGTCTTGAAAAGAACATCAAGATTATCACAAACGGCGGCGGTGTAAATCCAATCGGATGTCGTGATGCGATCTTCAAATGGGCGCACAAGAAAGGAATTAAAGGACTCAAAATCGGAGTCGTTCATGGTGACGATATTCTTGATAGATTGGATGATTTGAATAAGGGAGGTATCAAATTGGATAACATGGAAACGGGCGAACCAATTGAAAAGAACTCGCACAAATTCCTCAGTGCAAATGTCTATTTCGGCGCAAGACCCATTGTCGAAGCTTTAGAACAAGGGGCGCAAATCGTTCTCACCGGCAGAACAACCGATACGGCGCTGACATACGCTCCCATGATTCACGAGTTCGGTTGGAAATGGAACGACTGGGATAAACTCGCAACCGGAGTGGTTGCCGGACATATTCTTGAGTGTGGGGGACAAGCTTCAGGCGGGAATTTTTCTGCCGGCTGGAAATTGGTACCCGACCTCGCGCACATCGGCTTCCCGATTGCCGAAGCATATCCTAACGGAGACGTCATCATCACGAAGCATGAGAACACCGGCGGCATGGTGACGCTTCAAACCATCAGTGAGCAATTGATGTATGAAATCGGTGATCCTTCAACGTACATAACGCCCGAATGTATCGCCGATTTTACAACGATCAAGCTTGAGCAGGTCGGCAAAGATCGGGTAAAACTTTTCGGCGTGAAAGGAAAGCCCGCAACCGATTTGTTCAAAGTTTCGATGTCGTACTCCGATGGCTATACCGCTATCGGTGAGTTGACGTATGCCTGGCCCGACGCATTGGAAAAAGCAAAGAAAGCCGATGAAATTCTCCGTACACGGTTGAGCGATTTAGGATTGAAGTTCGATGAAATTCGAACCGAGTTTCTCGGACTTAACTCGTGTCATGGACCGATTGCCAAGATGCCGGACGTCATCAATGAAGTTGTTCTTCGCATCGGCGTTCGCAGTCACGAGCATCATACGGTTGAACAATTTGGAAAAGAAATTGCACCGTTGATACTCACGGGTCCTCCTGCGGTTACAGGTTTTTCTGGTGGACGTCCAAAGCCAAGCGAAGTGATTGCTTATTGGCCCTCGCTGATTCCTAAAAATGCAGTGAAACCGGAAGTGATTGTGGAAGAAATTTGACATACTATCTTCTTATAATTCCCCTCCCGTGGAGAGGTGATGCCGCAGGCGTCGGGGCGGGTGATTGACGCATCCCTGTCACTTCGTGACATCATGACTAGGAGGGAGTTCCACTCCCGACTTTATTTGATTCCCGACTTGAATAGTTGCAAATATGTCTCACTGGAAGATCATTAAAGAAAAAGAAACCGAGTTCTATTTCCTTACTGCAACAATTATCGAGTGGACTCCGATTTTTCTTTCACATAAATATTTTGAGATCATCATAGAAAGTCTCAGGCACTGTCAGGATAAAAAAGAATTACGTATTGCCGGCTACGTTATTATGCCGAACCATCTTCACTTGATAGCGGCAGGAACTGTTTCGCATCGTTTATCGGACACAATAAGAGACTTCAAACACTATACGGCAAGTCAGATTATCAAGACTCTCCAAGAAGCAAATCAAACGAGGACGCTGACCATATTACAACAAGCAGCAGCAATGGATGAACGCGGCAATATTCACAAAGTATGGAATGAGGGCAATCATCCGATTCTCGTTGAAGATGAATATATGTTTCGCGAAAAGCTTAACTACCTGCATGATAATCCCGTGCGCAAGGGATTTGTAGATCAGCCGGAACATTGGCTATATTCCAGTGCACGGAATTATATTCTCGATGACCATTCGGTATTGAAGATAGAATGTGTGGTTTAATTACAGGTTGGGAGTTGAACTACCCCCCAGGTATTAAGGTCGGGAGTGGAACTCCCTCCCAGTAAGTGAATTGTTCCAGTATAAGAAATAGTTAGGCAGTCCAATGTCGATACAGCACAAATATGGAGAGACTCCAAGAGGTTCTAGAATTCGTTGCG
>DASRUF010000154.1:0-30667 GCA_035655575.1 Bacteroidota bacterium
GAAGACTCCCCCAGCCTCTGTGCTATTAGCGAGAGCCTCGAAAGTTGAAAAAGGCTCAGGCGAACCAAATCGGAATAAAGTTGGAAAGGTGACAAAAAAACAATTGAGAGAAATCGCTGAACTTAAAATGCCGGATCTAAATGCGAATGATGTTGAGGCTGCGATGACGATGATAGCAGGAACAGCGCGTAGTATGGGACTTACCGTGGAGGAATGATACTCCCGTTAGTCAATGAAGTTTTCAAGATCACTCTAAGGAAAAATAAATGAAAAGAAGTAAACGCTATAATGAAATAGTGAAGAAAATCGATCAAACGAAGATTTATGCGATTGAGGAAGCAGTTGCGAGAATCAAAGATACAGCCACTGCAAAATTAAGTGAAACAATCGATATCGCAGTTCGGCTTGGAGTTGACCCGAAAAAAGCTGATCAAGCCGTAAGGGGTACAGTCGCCTTACCACATGGAATTGGAAAAGAAGTGCGAGTATTAGTTCTTGCAAAGCCGCCGAAGGATGAAGAAGCCAGAGAGGCTGGTGCCGATCATGTCGGTTTTCAAGATTATATCCAGAAAATTCAACAAGGGTGGGCTGATGTTGATGTAATTATTGCAACCCCGGATACCATGAGTGATGTCGGAAAATTAGGTAAAGCTCTAGGTCCACGAGGGTTGATGCCTAATCCAAAAAGTGGTACCGTGACTGTTGATGTGGCAAAAGCCGTGAAAGAAATCAAAGCTGGAAAAATTGAATTCCGTGTTGACAAGGCTGGAATAATCCATGCTGCTGTGGGTAAAGTAAATTTTGATAATAAAAAGTTAGTGGAAAATATCGATGCTTTCTTAGGTACGATTGTAAAGCTTAAACCATCATCTGCAAAAGGACAATACATCAAAACAATTGCGATATCAAGCACAATGGGACCCAGTGTTAGAATCGATAAAGCGGTGATTGGTATACACTAAAAGTTTAAATATTACGCACTCAATATTAATACTCGTTTACACCTGCCTCAAATTATTTGGGGGCTTCTCAGGTGATCACATAGACCAAATGAGGACAGAATGAAGCAACAAGAAAAAGATCAAATAATTTCCGAAGTCAGTAAAAAAATCGCTCAAGCGAAAAGCTTGTTCTTCACCGATTTTAACGGAATCACGGTGGAGCAGATCAATGAGCTTCGTCGTGATTTCCGAAAATCGAAGATCGAATATCGAGTTGTCAAGAATACTCTTGTGCGAAAAGCATTAGAACGCATTGGTGGTTATGATAAGGTTTCAAATCATCTTATCGGCCATACTGCTATTGCGTTTGGATTTGACGATCCGATCGCACCTGCAAAAATCATTAAGAAATTTCATGATAAACATGAAAAGCTTAAGGTTAAAATCTGCATCATTGAAAGCCAAGTTTTTCAGGGTAACCGACTTGATGAACTGGCGAAACTTCCAACACGATCGGAAATCATCGCAGGTGTGCTTGGAAGTCTTCAATCACCTCTTGTTGGGATTGTGAGTGTGTTGAATTCCGTATTAGGTGATGTTGTGAACGTCATTGATGCGATACAAAAAAAGAAGGCAGCATAAATTTTTTCCATCATTTTAATTCATATTTGAAAAAGGAGAAATAACAATGTCTACTGTACTTGAAATTGTTGAAAGAATAGAAAAATTAACACTTCTTGAGGCTGCGGAACTGAAGAAGGCCTTAGAAGAAAAATTTGGGGTTACGGCAGCAGTACCCATGGTTGCTGGTGGTGCAATGTCCGCCGGCGCAGGTGTAGCAGCTGCAGCCGTAGAAGCACAAACAGAGTTTTCTGTTGTTTTAAAAAGTACTGGTGCTCAGAAAATAAATGTCATTAAAGTTGTCCGGGCTGCGACGGGACTCGGTTTGAAGGAAGCTAAAGATTTGGTAGACGGTGCACCTAAAACTATCAAAGAGGGATTGAATAAGGACGATGCCGAAAAACTAAAGAAAGAGCTTGAAGAAGCTGGTGCCCAAGTAGAGTTGAAGTAATTTTTCTCTGAATTATTACGTTTTTCATATTCGTCAAATCGAGTTCTTTTTGTCAGGCTTAAACAGAAGAAACACTATATTTTTTGTTTTAACCGATAACAGGTTTCGAATACATGTTATCGGTTTGCTATTTTTTTAGAAGTGATATTCCAATTTCAAATTATGAGTTAAGGCCGTGTGAGTTAGAGTGGACGGCTTTAAAATGAATTCAATCTTATAAAAAGGATTCAACATTGAGAACACAACATAATCAAAAGAAGGGACGCATTTCGTTTGCGAAGTATCCACAAATTCTTGAGTACCCAGATCTCCTCAACGTTCAATTAGAATCGTGGGAAAATTTCTTACAAGCAAATGTGTTGCCTGAGAAACGACAGAATAAAGGGTTACAGCAAATATTTCTGATGAATTTTCCAATAACTGATGCGAGGGAAAATTACATCTTGGAGTTTGTTCAGTATAATGTAGAAAAACCCAAATATTCCGTCATTGAATGCCAAGAACGTGGATTGACCTATGCAGTTCCGCTCAAAGCCAAGTTAAGACTCTCGACAAAAAGTGATGATGGGAAAAGCTATGTAGATATAGTAGAACAAGATGTATATCTTGGCAATTTACCCACGATGACCCATCGAGGGACTTATATCATTAACGGTTCAGAGCGTGTGGTTGTTAGCCAATTGCATCGTTCACCCGGAGTTTTTTTCGATGAATCAGTTCATCCGAATGGGATGTCGATCTATTCTGCGAGGATTATTCCGTTTCGTGGCTCATGGGTTGAATTTACAACCGATATCAGTAACGTCATGTATGTTTACATTGATCGGAAAAAAAAGTTTCCCGTAACTACCCTCCTGAGAGCGCTAGGTTATTCCTCAGATGATGAAATTCTGCAATTATTTAATCTCGTTGAAGAGGTTGATCCACATAAAGTAAACTTAAAGGATTATATCGACAGAATTGTTTGTAGCGATGTTGTTGATAAGAAGACCGGTGAAATTTTTATCAATAAGGATTCGCAATTTAACGAAGAACTTCTCAAGCGGGTGAAGAAAACAGATATTAAAAAGATCAGATTCCTGAAATATGAAGGATTAGGAGAGAGTTCGGTTATTGCAAATACAATTCAAAAAGATACAGCGAGAACAGATGAAGAGGCATTAAATGCAATTTATCAGCAATTACGTTCAGGCGAGGCTCCGGACCTAGATACTGCCAAGAATCTTTTACAAAGATTATTTTTCAATGAAAAACGGTACGACCTTGGGAATGTCGGTCGTTATCGCATGAATGCAAAATTAGGTTTAAACATACCAACGACCACAACAACACTTACAAAAGAAGATATTATTGCCATTATAAATTATCTGATTGAATTACAGCAGGGGAAGAAAACCTTTGATGACATCGATCATCTTGGAAATCGTAGAGTGAGAACTGTGGGTGAACAGATTTCGCAGCAATTCAATATAGGTCTCGCCCGGATGTCAAGAACAGTACGTGAACGACTTAGTCTACGTGACCAAGAAAAAATAACACCACAAGATTTAGTAAATGCGCGTACGATCACAAGCGTTGTTAATGCATTCTTTGGAACAAATCAATTGTCACAGTTCATGGATCAAACCAATCCACTTGCAGAAATTACTCACAAGCGGCGTATGTCTGCGTTAGGACCCGGTGGTTTAACACGTGAACGAGCGGGATTTGAAGTCCGAGACGTCCACTACACACATTACGGACGTCTTTGTCCAATAGAAACTCCAGAAGGACCGAATATCGGGTTGATTTCTTCATTGTGTATCTATGCACGTGTAAATGAATTTGGTTTTATCGAAACCCCTTATCGTAAAGTGAAAAATGGAAGAGTCTCAAGTGATATTGAATTTATGACGGCGGATAAGGAAGACGTCTTTACAATTGCACAAGCAAACGCATCCACTGATGATAAAGGAAAATTTCTCGCCGAACGCATCAAGGCGCGTTTACAAAGCGACTATCCATTAGCCAAGCCGGAAGAAATCCAATATATGGATGTTGCACCCAATCAACTTGTTAGCGCAGCGGCAGCACTTATTCCATTTCTTGAACACGACGATGCGAATAGAGCTCTCATGGGGTCTAATATGCAGCGCCAAGCGGTTCCCTTGCTTCGTCCGGAAGCCCCAATTGTTGGTACTGGCTTGGAAGAGAAGATTGCTTGTGATGCTCGGACGTTGATTGTTGCTGAGCGAAATGGGGTTGTGGAATATGTTGACTCGAAATCGATCATTGTTAATTATGACATTGATGAAAACAGTACAGAAACATTGGTCAGTTTCGATGATAAGAAGCGAGTCGAATACCAGCTGGTAAAATTTTTTAGAACAAACCAAGATACTTGTATCAATCAGCGAGCAGTAGTTAAGCCAGGTCAACGCATAAAAAAGGGCGATGTTCTTGCTGATGGTTGTGCGACAGATAATGGAGAGTTGGCCCTTGGAAGAAATATCCTTGTGGCATTTATGCCTTGGCGCGGATACAATTTTGAAGATGCTATTATCATCAATGATCGTCTGGTTGCTGAAGATGTTTTTACGTCTTTACACATAGAGGAGTTTGAACTTCAAGTACGCGATACTAAACGAGGTGAAGAAGAATTAACGCGCGAAATACCGAATGTGAGTGAGGATGCAGTAAAAGATTTAGATGAATATGGTATAGTCCGAGTTGGAGCCGAAGTTGTTGAAGGAGATATTCTCATTGGTAAGATAACCCCAAAAGGAGAAACTGAATCAACTCCAGAAGAGAAATTATTGAAGGCAATATTCGGTGAAAAAGCAGGCGATGTGAAAGATGCCTCTTTGAAAGCACCCCCAGGAATGAAAGGTATTGTAATTGCAACGAAACTCTTCAGCAGAAAAAAGAAAGATTCTGAATCAAAAAAAGAAGACAAGCATCTCCTTGAACGACTTGATCGAGCTCATAAGAAAAGTTTAAAAGAGAATATTGAAAAATTGGAAAGGAAGCTTGGCTTACTACTTGATGGTGAGAAATCGATAGGGATCCGTAAGCTAGGCGGTGATATAGCGATTAGGAGTGGTACAATTTTAAAGGATGATACATTTATTGGTTTTTCTGATATCGAAAAACTTGATTGTAATTCAGAATGGGTCGAAGATAAACGAAAGAATACCCTGATGACAAAAGTTTTTGATAATTTTTTCCAAAAACAAAATGATATTGATGAATATTACAAACATGAAAAAACGAAGATTCAAATCGGCGATGAATTACCCTCGGGAATTGTTCAATTAGCTAAAGTTTATGTGGCGAAGAAGCGGAAATTATCAGTTGGTGATAAGATGGCGGGGCGGCATGGGAACAAGGGTGTCGTCGCTAAAATAGTTCCACAAGAGGATATGCCGTTTTTACCCGATGGAACACCAGTGGATATCGTCCTGAATCCCTTAGGAGTTCCTTCGCGCATGAATCTTGGCCAACTTTTTGAAACCGCCCTCGGTTGGGCTGGAACAAAACTCGATGTTAAGTATGCTACCCCAATATTTGATGGAGCGACATGGGAAGATGTTCGATCGGAATTATCTAAGGCAGGTCTCAATATTAATTCAAAAAGCGTCCTTATTGATGGTCGTTCAGGTGAACCATTTGATCAGGAGGTTACCATCGGAAATATTTATATGATGAAACTTTCGCATCTTGTCGACGATAAGATTCATGCACGCTCAATCGGTCCTTATTCCCTCATCACCCAACAACCGCTTGGTGGAAAAGCCCAATTCGGAGGACAACGATTTGGGGAGATGGAAGTTTGGGCACTCGAAGCATATGGTGCGGCAAACATACTACAGGAAATGATTACGGTAAAAAGTGACGACGTGTACGGTCGCGCTAAACTGTATGAAGCAATTGTAAAGGGTGATAATCTACCAGAACCAAACGTTCCTGAATCCTTCAATGTATTAGTTCGCGAATTGATGGGTTTGGGATTAGACATTGCTATTGACTAATACTAATCGGAGAATAACAATGATTTCTACTTCGCATGAAGCTCTCGCGACAAAAAACTTTTCGAGGATCACGATATCGTTAGCCTCATCGGATTTGATTCTGTCTCGATCGCATGGAGAGGTGACGAAACCAGAAACGATTAATTATCGGTCGTTCCGTCCTGAAAAGGATGGATTGTTTTGTGAAAAGATCTTTGGGCCGGTTCGAGATTGGGAATGTCATTGTGGTAAATATAAACGGATTCGTTATAAAGGAATCATCTGTGATCGATGCGGTGTTGAGGTCACACAAAAGAGTGTTCGGAGGGAACGAATGGGACACATCTCACTAGCAGTTCCCATAGTCCACATCTGGTATTTCAAATCAGCACCATCGAAGATCGGATGTACTCTTGGATTGAGTACAAAAGATCTCGAAAAAATTATCTATTACGAATCCTATGTTGTAATCCAGCCAGGCCCAACAGGTCTCCATCGAATGGATCTTCTTTCTGAAGACCAATATTATGACGTTCTTACTTCCATTCCAGAAAAAAATCAGGAACTAGATAATCGTGACGAAAAAAAGTTCATTGCAAAGATTGGCGGAGATGCTATTAAGGACCTTCTTCAGAGAGTGGAGATTGAAACTCTTGCTATAGAATTGCGTGTGGGCATTAAAGGTGAGAATTCATTACAGAAAAAACAAGAATTATTAAAACGATTAAGAGTAGTCGAAGCATTTCGTGAACGGGAAGATAGACCTGTTAATAAGCCATCATGGATGGTGCTCGATGTCATTCCTGTTATCCCACCGGAATTACGTCCTCTCGTACCTCTCGAAGGCGGCCGATTTGCAACCTCGGATTTAAATGATCTGTACCGTCGTGTGATTATTCGCAACAACAGATTGAAGAGATTAATCGAGATAAAGGCGCCTGAAGTGATTCTTCGTAATGAGAAGAGAATGTTACAAGAGGCTGTAGATTCCTTGTTCGATAATTCTCGTAAAGTCAATGCTGTTCGTTCAGATAACAACCGAGCACTTAAATCTCTCTCGGATATGTTGAAAGGTAAACAGGGCCGGTTTCGGCAGAATTTACTTGGAAAACGTGTCGATTATTCGGGTCGTTCAGTTATTGTTGTCGGTCCAGAATTGAGACTTCATGAATGTGGTCTGCCAAAAGACATGGCTGTGGAATTATTTAAACCATTTATCATTCGGAAACTCATCGAACGTGGCTTAGTGAAAACTGTTAAGAGCGCGAAGAAAATGGTAGATAAAAAGGGTCAGGAGGTTTGGGAAATTCTTGAACTCATCATCGATGGTCATCCAATATTGTTGAATCGTGCTCCAACCCTCCATCGACTGGGAATTCAGGCGTTTCAGCCAGTCCTTGTTGAAGGTAAGGCGATTCGTATTCATCCCATGGTATGCACGGCGTTCAATGCTGATTTCGACGGTGACCAGATGGCTGTTCACATACCACTTTCATTCGATGCTCAGCTAGAAGCTCGCATACTCATGCTATCGAGTCATAATATACTATCGCCATCAAATGGTTCACCCATTGTTCATCCGACGCAAGATCAGGTTTTGGGGTGTTATTATTTAACAAAATCTAAACCAGAAGACATGGGTGAGGGCAAAATATTTTCATCATGTCAAGAAGTTATTATTGCATATAACTTGAATAAAGTAGGTTTACATGCTAAGATAAAAGTAAGGATAGATGGGAAGCTTATAGAGACAACAACGGGAAGAGTCGTTTTCAATCAAATTGTTCCTAAGGAATTCGGTTATATCAACGAGCTTTTGAATAAAAACAGGATCATCCAGATTGTTCAATCTGTATTCCGAACCTGTGGTAACCTTCGAACTTCTGAGTTTTTGGATAATCTCAAAGATATTGGATTTACGTATGCAACAAAAGGTGGGCTCTCAGTGAGTGTTGGTGATGTCGTTATTCCAAAGGAAAAGGAAGATGTTATTAACAAAGCATTGCACGATGTCGATAATGTGCAAAACCAGTATTACAATGGATATATCACCAACGGCGAGCGTTATAATAAGGTAATTGATATTTGGACTCGGGCTACCAACAAAGTTGGAGAGCGTTTATTCTCTTCCCTCCAGCACGATCATGATGGTTTCAATTCACTCTACATGATGGTCGATTCTGGTGCACGCGGATCAAAGGAACAAGTACGCCAGCTTGCTGGTATGAGAGGATTGATGGCTAAGCCTCAAAAAAGCATGTCTGGGGCGACTGGGGAATTAATCGAAAATCCAATAATTGCCAATTTCCGTGAAGGGTTATCGGTGTTGGAATATTTTATCTCCACACATGGTGCACGAAAGGGACTTGCCGATACGGCATTGAAGACAGCAGATGCAGGATACTTGACTCGTCGTCTCGTCGATGTTGCACAAGATGCAATCATAGCCAGCGAAGATTGCGGTACAATTCGCGGAGTACGCACAGGTGCACTTAAAGAAGGCGAGGACGTTAAAGAACCACTTGCAGAGCGAATTCTTGGACGTGTATCAGTTCATGACGTAATTGATCCTCTGACAAGAAAAGTTATTGTGAAAGCTGGAGAGGAGATCGATGAAAAGAAAGCCGCTGCAATTTCTGATACGTCCATCGAGACTGTTGAGATCCGTTCAGTACTTGCTTGTGAATCAAAACGTGGTGTATGTGCAAAATGTTATGGACGAAATCTCACTACCTCTAAGATGGTCCAACCGGGTGAACCCGTTGGCATCATTGCCGCGCAATCGATTGGTGAGCCAGGAACTCAATTGACTCTGAGAACTTTTCACACTGGAGGAACGGCGAACCTTATTGCAACTCAATCTCAAATCGTTTCAAAATTTGATGGAAAAATCAAATACGATGGGATAAAATATTTAAAACAAAATGATGTCGATTCAAAACTCATTGTTCTCGGGCGAAGTGGGGTTATTTTTATTATCGATGATGATAATAGAATTCTTACTAAGTATGATGTTCCGTATGGCGCTACGTTATTGGTTTCTGACGGAAGTGATGTTAAAAAAGGGGAAATCATCTATGAGTGGGACCCATACAATGCAGTGATAATTTCTGAACATGCTGGAATTGTCCGATTCCAAGATCTTAAAGAGAACATAACATATCGTGAAGAACCAGATGAACAGACTGGACACATTCAGAAAGTTGTTATCGATTCTCGTGATCGCTCATTAAGTCCGGCTATCAATATTTTAAACAAGAAAGGACTAAAATTAGGAGGCTATATCATTCCCACACGTGCGCATATGGTGGTCAATGATGAAGAAGAAGTTCAGGCTGGTACTGTGTTGGTCAAAATTCCTCGCGATAGTGGGAAAACTAGAGATATCACTGGTGGATTACCAAGAGTGACTGAGCTTTTTGAAGCAAGAAGCCCTGCTGATCCCGCAATTGTATCGGAGATTGATGGGGTTGTTCGATTTGGTGTGCAGAAGCGTGGTTCACGGGAAGTCATTGTTCGTAGTCATGACGGATTGGATGAACGTCGATATTTGATCCCAATGGGTAAGCATATACTTATCCAGGATAATGATGTTATCCGAGCGGGGGAACGATTATCTGATGGAGCAATTGACCCACATGATATTCTTCGTATCAAGGGAGTCGGCGCAGTTGAAGAATATTTAGTGAATGATATCCAGGAAGTTTATCGAATGCAGGGAGTGAAAATTAATGACAAACATATTGAAGTCATTGTTCGCCAAATGATGCAGAAGGTACGCGTTGCTGACCCTGGCGATACTCCTTTTCTTGAGGATGACTATATTGATGTGTATTCTGTCAATCAGGCGAATGAAAATCTCAAGGATATAGTGGTGATTACTCATAAAGGTGATTCGAAATTGAAGAATGAACAACTGATAAGTAAGAAGAAAATTCGTGAGCTTAATGCAGAGTTAAGGAAAAAGGGTAAAAAGATTGTTGAATACAGGGATGCAGAACCGGCGACAACAGAACCCTTGCTCTTAGGTATTACGCAAGCAGCACTTTCAACAGACAGCTTTATATCTGCAGCATCATTTCAAGAGACCACAAAAGTTCTCACAGACGCGGCAATTGAAGGGAAAATAGATCATCTACTGGGATTGAAAGAAAATGTAATTATGGGCCATTTGATTCCAGCTGGTACGGGTATCAAAAAATTTAGAAATATCATTGTATCACCTCTCAATGACAGTTCGACAGAAGAAGAGTTTCCTGAGCTTGAAATTGTAGAAAAGAAAAAGGTTAAGATTCGTGAAAAATCCCCAACGGCATAGCAAAAACGAAACTAAGGAAAAAGTAATACAATTTTGACAATATGTTAAAAATTTCATATATTTAAAGTCTTAAAGAAATTAGGAGTATGTCAAACTGCCAACAATAAATCAATTAGTTCGTTTAAGTCGCGAAATGGTGACGTGGAAGAGTAAGGCTCCAGCTCTCGAAAGATCACCTCAGAAAAGAGGAGTTTGTACAAGAGTTTATACTACGACACCGAAAAAGCCAAATTCCGCCCTACGAAAAGTTGCACGTGTTCGTTTAACCAACGGAATGGAAGTAACTGCCTACATTCCAGGTGAAGGGCATAATCTGCAAGAACACTCTATCGTGCTAATTCGAGGTGGAAGAGTAAAAGATTTACCTGGTGTGCGGTATCATATTATCAGAGGAACTCTTGATACGGCAGGAGTAACAGATCGAAAACAAGGCAGATCGAAATATGGTGCTAAGAAACAAACTTAACTACTGAACTTTTAAATGCGAAAGAAAGTTGCGACAAAAAGAACAGCGCTTGTGGATCCGAAGTATAAAGATATTTTGGTAGCGAAGTTTACTAACCAGGTCCTCAAACGGGGTAAAAAACACTTAGCTCGTAGCATTGTTTATGATGCACTTAAAATTGCTGGAGAACGAAGCAAAGCACCAGCACTTGAGATCTTTACCAAGGCAATAAATAATGTCAAACCAATGTTAGAAATTCGGGCACGTAGAGTAGGTGGAGCAACCTACCAAATTCCAACAGAAGTAAGGTCGGATCGAAGTATAGCATTGGCAATTCGTTGGTTAATAGCTTATGCTAATGAGCGGAAAGATAAGTCAATGTCATTAAAATTAGCTTCAGAATTAATTTCAGCTGCAAATAATGAGGGTAACGCGGTAAAGAAAAAAGAAGACACTCATAAGATGGCTGAGGCGAATAAGGCCTTTGCACATTTTAAATGGTAATTTTGTAATACAATTAAATTGTAACTAAACTAAGTATGCCCAGAGTATATCCACTAGAGCGAACTCGTAATATAGGTATCATGGCTCACATTGATGCTGGAAAAACAACTACGACTGAGCGTATTCTATTTTATACTGGCGTTCTTCATCGGATGGGTGAAGTTCATGATGGCGCAGCAACAATGGATTGGATGGAGCAGGAAAAAGAACGGGGAATAACCATTACAAGTGCTGCCACGACATGTTTTTGGGATAATCATAGAGTCAATATCATTGATACACCCGGTCATGTCGATTTTACAGTGGAAGTTGAACGATCATTAAGAGTATTGGATGGTGCGGTGGCATTATTTTGCGCCGTTGGCGGTGTTGAACCACAATCTGAGACTGTTTGGCGTCAGGCTGATAAATATGGTGTACCAAGGTTGGCTTTCGTCAATAAGATGGATAGAGTTGGAGCAGATTTTTTACATGTTATCGACATGATGAAAACTCGTTTAGGTGCGAATGCTGTACCAATTCAGATTCCAGTAGGTGAAGGGGACTTGTTTACTGGAATTATTGATCTCATTACAATGAAAGCTCACATCTTCCATGAGAGTACAGCGGGTACAACTTGGGATGAGTTGGAGATTCCCTCAGATCTCAAAACAAAAGCCCAAGAATATCGCACAAAAATGCTCGAGGCTGTTTCAGATGAAGACGATTCACTTCTCGAAAAGTATCTCGAAGGGAAAGAGATATCACCCTTAGAAATAAAGCAGGTATTGCGAAGAGCAAGTTTAAAAGTTAGTATTATCCCGGTTCTTTGTGGCTCATCGTTTAAAAATAAAGGTGTACAAAGTTTACTCGATGCAGTTGTTGATTTTTTACCGTCACCACTTGATGTCTCACAGAGTGAAATTGTTGGCCATCATATTAATATGAAAGATCATATTATCCGGAAAGTTCGGGATGATGAAAAGACTACTGCGCTAGCGTTTAAAATCATGACCGATCCTTATGTTGGAAGATTGACATTTATGCGTGTGTATTCGGGAATGGTAAAAAGTGGGTCATACATCTTTAATTCTATAACGGGCAAACGAGAACGCATAGGTCGATTGCTTCGTATGCACGCGAACCATCGAGAAGATATCGACGAAGCTTTTACGGGTGATATAGTTGCTGTCGTGGGCTTTAAAAATACGCGTACTGGTGATACTCTTTGTGACGAAACCGATCCGATTATCCTCGAGAAAATGGTATTTCCCGATCCCGTTATTTCCGTAGCAATAGAGCCCAAAACTAAAGCAGATCAGGAGAAGTTAGGCGAATCGCTTTCAAAATTGACCGAAGAAGACCCGACGTTTAAAGTATCAACGAACGAAGAAACAGGTCAAACAATTATCAGTGGTATGGGCGAGCTTCACCTTGAAATCATCATTGATCGGATGAAACGAGAATTTCGTGTTGAAGCAAATGTCGGGAAACCACAGGTAGCTTACAAAGAAACAATTCGTAAAAAAGTTGAGCAAGAAGGGAAATTTGTTCGTCAATCTGGGGGTCGTGGACAATACGGTCATGTATGGATAACAGTTGAGCCAAATGTTAAGGGTGGGGGATTCGATTTTGAAAATGCAATTGTTGGTGGCGTTATACCAAAAGAATATATTAAGCCTGTTTCAGAGGGTATCATCGAAGCCATGCGGAATGGAGTGTTGGCTGGTTACCCAGTAGAGGATATAAAGGTTAAGCTTTTTGATGGTTCGTACCACGATGTTGATTCTTCAGAGATTGCATTTAAAATCGCCGGCTCTATTGCTTTCAAAGAAGCTGCCCGTAAAGCGGATCCTGTTTTGCTTGAACCAATTATGGATGTGGAAGTCGTTACGCCTGAAGAATATATGGG
Organism: Bacteroidota bacterium; assembly: GCA_035655575.1. Taxonomy (GTDB): domain Bacteria; phylum Bacteroidota; class Ignavibacteria; order UBA10030; family SZUA-254; genus DASRUF01. Next base: position 13,161 of record DASRUF010000154.1, read on the forward strand.
CGATGTCATGGGTGATCTGAGCTCACGTCGTGGAAAAATTGAGGGATTGGTGTCGCGAAAAGATGCGCAGGTCATCAAATCGAAAGTTCCCCTATCAGAGATGTTTGGTTATTCAACTCAACTTCGATCGATGACCCAAGGACGTGCTATATATACAATGCAGTTCATTTATTATGAAGAAGTACCACAGCATATATCTGACCAGATAATTGAAAAAGTCAGAGGCAAGGAAGTAATTCCTGCGTAAAAAGTCAGAATCAATCATTATTTATTTTTCATTCTCTTAGTAGATAAGGAGATCAAAAAATGGCTAAAGAGAAATTTACACGAGATAAACCACACATTAACGTTGGTACTATTGGCCACATCGACCACGGTAAAACAACCCTTACAGCGGCGATAACAATGGTACTTAGTAAAAAAGGCTTGGCTTCTGTTCGTACTTTTGACAGTATCGATAATGCTCCAGAAGAGCGCGAACGGGGTATTACTATTGCTGTTGCTCACGTTGAGTATGCAACAGATAAACGTCACTACGCACACGTAGATTGCCCAGGTCATGCAGACTATATTAAAAACATGATTACCGGAGCTGCACAGATGGATGGTGCAATACTCGTTGTTGCAGCAAACGACGGTCCGATGCCGCAGACACGAGAACATATTCTGCTTGCTCGTCAAGTAGGCGTGCCACGAATTGTTGTGTTTCTGAACAAAGTTGATATGGTCGACGACCCAGAATTAATTGAGTTGGTCGAAATGGAAATGAGAGACCTTTTGAAGAAATACGAATTCCCTGGTGATGAAATTCCTATTGTCCGAGGAAGTGCATTGAAGGCGATGGAGCGTGCCTTAGCTCCCGATTCAAAAAACGATGACCCTGCTTTTAAGCCCATATTTGATTTAATGGCTGCTGTGGATAGTTACATCCCCCTTCCAAAGCGTGATGTGGATAAGCCCTTTCTCATGCCGGTTGAGGATGTATTCTCTATCACTGGTCGGGGTACGGTCGGAACTGGTCGTGTAGAGCGGGGAAGAGCAAAGGTAGCTGATGAAGTTGAAGTGATTGGGTTGGGAGCTCATAAGAAAACCGTCATCACTGGTGCGGAAATGTTTCGTAAGGAGTTAGATGAGGTAGTCGCTGGAGATAACGCAGGTTTGTTGCTTCGAGGCGTAGAAAAGAATGAGCTTGAACGAGGTATGGTTATCGCTAAGCCAGGATCAATCACTCCACATAAGAAGTTTATTAGTCAGGTTTACGTTTTGAAAAAAGAAGAAGGTGGTCGTCATACTCCGTTTTTTACCGGCTATCGCCCTCAATTTTATTTTCGAACGACTGATGTCACCGGCGTTGCATCGCTCCCAACAGGAGTGGAGATGGTGATGCCTGGTGATAACGTCGATAATCTCAATGTTGAGCTCATCGCTCCAATTGCAATGGAAGAGGGCTTACGTTTCGCTATTCGTGAAGGTGGACACACTGTTGGTGCAGGTGTTGTAACGAAAATTATTGAATAAATTTACGAGTTAGGATCCTTTCGTGGCTGGTCAAAAGATACGCATAAAACTTAAATCATACGATCATAATTTGATCGATAAATCAGCAGAGAAGATCATCAAAACAGTAAAATCGACAGGAGCTATTGTTTCTGGTCCGATTCCACTACCAACAAGACGAACATTATATACTGTTTTACGTTCTCCAAACGTTGACAAGAAATCGCGAGAACAATTTGAAATGCGATCCCACAAGCGCCTCATTGACATACTCAACTCGTCCAATAAAACTGTTGATTCGTTGATGAAACTTGAGCTTCCCGCAGGCGTCGATGTGGAGATAAAAGTATAAGTTATCTACTTCTTCCGTTCAAATTCACAACTAAACCTTTTTTAATTGAGGTTACAGGAAAGATTTTTAGTAACCACCAAATACAATGATAGGAATGCTAGGAAAAAAAATAGGGATGACGAGTATCTTCGATGAGAGTGGCGAAGCTGTTCCATGCACGATTATCGAAGCAGGACCATGTCAGATTATCCAAATTAAAACAAAAGAGCACGATGGTTACGAAGCACTTCAATTAGCTTTTGAAGATAAAAAAGATCGACTTACAAATAAACCCCTGAAAGGTCATTTTGTGAAGGCGAATTCAAAGCCCAAAAAATTGTTACGTGAATTTAGAGGATTTGATACTACTCAATTTCATCTTGGTAGTGCTATAAAAGTTGATTCAATTTTTTCGATTGGCGATGTTGTATCCGTGATCGGTAAATCGAAGGGACGTGGTTTTCAGGGAGTCGTAAAACGACATCATTTCGGTGGCGGGTCAAGAACTCATGGTCAGAGTGATCGAGAGCGAGCACCTGGTTCGATCGGTTCGAGCTCATATCCATCTCGTGTATTCAAAGGGATGCGAATGGCAGGACGTATGGGTGGTGACCGAGTAACTATAAAAAATTTAAAAGTTTTGAAAATCATTCCCGAATCAAATCTATTATTAGTACACGGATCTATACCGGGCCATAACGATAGTTATGTCGAAATTCGAAAAGAGATATAGAGTCCAAAGAAACATGGAACTTGAAGTTTATAAAAAAGATGGTGTCTTAAAAGGTGAGAAAGTGGAACTTTCTCCCGACATTTTTGCGATAGAGCCTAATCATCATGCTATCTATCAAGCGGTGATCGTTTATCTCGCAAACCAGCGACAGGGAACTCATAAAACAAAAACATATGGTGAAGTAAGTGGTAGCGGGAAGAAACTTTGGAAACAGAAACATACCGGACGCGCAAGAATCGGAGCTCTTCGTTCTCCGCTCTGGAAAGGTGGTGGCACAATCTTTGGTCCCGTTCCGAGGGATTACTCGATGAAACTTCCTCAAAAAGTAAAACAACTTGCTCGAAAATCAGCATTAAGTTTGAAGGCGAAAGAGGATGCTATTAAGATCGTTGAAGATTTTTCACTTGAAAAACCAAAGACCAAAGAAATGACTGCAGTATTACAAGGGCTTGAATTATCAAATAAGAAGACGTTATTTCTTGTTACCTCATGCGATGATGTAATTTTTAAATCGGGGAGAAATATACCATCGTTCAATATTCTTGAGGCTTCTAAAGTCTCAACGTATGAAATTCTGAATCATGAGGTTCTTTTGATTCAAAAAAAAGCAATCGAAGTATTGGAAAAAACGTTTTTATAAGAAAGACGATCTATGATAGGAATCATTTTTCGACCGCTTGTTACAGAGAAGATTACGAAGTTTCAAGAGAAGGGTGTTTATGCCTTTGAGGTCGATCCGATTGCGAATAAAATTAATATTGCAAAAGCAATCGAAAAAAAATTTAATGTTACCGTCACAAATGTTCGCACCATGAATTATCAAGGTAAAACAAAAGCACAGTTAACGCGACGTGGAAAATTTATTGGACGAAAATCGAATTTCAAAAAGGCAATCGTCACGCTAAAAGAGGGAGATAAAATTGATCTCTTTGGAAACGTATAATATTCAGTTGCATTAAGACTACAATTATGGGAATTCATATACTAAAACCGAAAACACCCGGTACGAGGTGGATGACGATTTCGACGTTCGAAGAAATCACAAAATCGAAGCCGGAAAAATCTCTCATCACACCGCTGAAGAAAACAGGGGGTCGCAATACCAACGGCCATATTACCTCTCGTCATCGTGGAGGGGGGCATAAACGATTCTATCGTATTATTGATTTCAAACGTGATAGACTCAACATCGAAGCAACCGTAAAGTCGATTGAGTATGATCCGAACCGATCTGCTCGCATCGCCCTGCTTCAATATATTGATGGCGAAAAACGGTATATCCTTGCACCAGAAGGTATTAAGACAGGAGACGTAGTATCCTCAGGGACGACTGTTGATATCAAAGCCGGGAATGCAATGCCACTCACGAATATTCCTGTTGGAACGTTTATCCATAATGTGGAGCTTCGTGCTGGCAAAGGTGGTCAGATGGCACGAAGTGCAGGATCATCAGTTCAATTGATGGCAAAGGAAGGGAAGTTTGCTCAGATAAAATTACCATCGGGTGAGATTCGTAATGTTCCGTCAGAATGTTATGCCACTATTGGGGTCGTTAGTAACCTTGATCATGAAAATATCAGTGTGGGTAAAGCTGGTCGATCTCGGTGGCTTGGAATTCGTCCGCAATCAAGGGGTGTTGTGATGAATCCCTGTGATCACCCACATGGTGGAGGTGAGGGGAAATCACCGCAAGGAAATCCGCATCCTGTGTCTCCGTGGGGATGGCATACGAAAGGGATGAAAACGCGGCGCCATAAGCTTCAATCTGATAAATTCATAGTGAAACGTCGTAAATAACATTCAACATGAGTCGATCAATTAAAAAAGGTCCATTTGTCGATCCGAAACTTCAAGCGAAGGTCGAGGCAATGACGAAGTCAGGACAAAAAAAAGTAATAAAAACATGGTCACGTGCATCCACCATTACTCCAGATTTTGTTGGACATACCTTCGCGGTTCATAACGGAAATAAATTCATCCCGATCTATATTCATGAGGGTATGGTGGGGCATAAATTAGGTGAGTTTTCACCGACACGTATTTTCCGTGCACATCCAGGTCTGAAGAGCGAAACAACAACAACGACTGAAGGTTAGTGAAATGTTAGAAGCAAGAGCGGTTTGTCGATATATAAATTCATCACCGCAAAAAATGCGTTTGGTAGTCGATTTGATACGGGGAAGATCTGTTCCAGAAGCATTAAGTGTGCTTCATTATTCACCTAAGCACGCTTCGCGTGTCGCTGAGAAAGTACTTCGTTCTGCAATTTCAAATTTTCAAAATAAAAATGAGGATGCTCGGGCAGACCTCGATTCGTTGATGATTAAAGAGATCTATGTCGATGTGGGACCAACTCTTAAACGTATGTTACCTGCACCAATGGGACGTGCCTATCCTTTATTAAAACGCTCAAATCACTTAACGGTTGTAGTTGGGCAATCTTCGTTGACTAAAAAACCAAGTTCGGCACCGAAGGTAAAACAACCGAGTAAACCATCAGCACAAATAAAGGAATAATCTTGGGTCAAAAAGTACATCCGATTGGTTTTCGTTTAGGAATTCTTCGATCATGGGATTCTAACTGGTATGATCAAAAAGATTTTGCACAAAAACTTCAGGAAGATATCAAAGTTCGGCAATACATCCACAATCGTCTCAAGAAAGCGGGAATTTCGCGTATACTAATCGATCGGACGCCCAAACGAGCTGTAATAACGATTCATACATCGAGACCCGGAATTGTAATAGGACGTAGTGGAAAAGAAATTACTCAACTTGAAGAAGAATTAAAGCAAATTACTAACAAAGAAGTCAAGATCCTCATCCATGAAATAAAAAGGCCCGAATTGGATGCGTATCTTCTGGCTGAAAATATTGCTTCGCAACTTGAAGGTAGAATGGCATTTCGTCGAGCGATGAAAATGGCAATGACGTCCGCTATGCGGATGGGCGCGGAAGGAATTCGAGTTATGTGTGGTGGAAGATTGGGGGGGGCGGAAATTGCCAGATCTGAACAATATAAAGAAGGTCGGATACCTTTACATACACTTCGAGCAGATATTGATTACGCGCAAGCTACAGCGATGACAATTTACGGAACCATCGGCGTTAAGGTATGGATTTGTAGAGGTGAAGTTCTTGAGAGAGTTACAAAATAGATGAGACTAAGGAATTAACAATATATGTTATTACCAAAACGTGTTAAATATCGTAAAGCCCAACGCGGCAGGATGAGGGGAAAAGCAACACGTTGTAACTCAGTGGATTTTGGGGACTTTGGGTTGAAAGCACTAGAACCCGGATGGATTACCCAACGACAGATTGAAGCTACAAGAGTTGCCCTGACTCGTTTGTTAAAACGCGAGGGCAAGGTGTGGATACGGATATTTCCCTATAAACCTGTCACTAAAAAACCTGCTGAGACGAGGATGGGAAGTGGCAAGGGTGCACCAGAGTTTTGGGTAGCAGTAGTAAAACCTGGCACGGTTATGTTTGAATTAGGCGGAATCAAGCGTGATGTTGCAGCTGCAGCTATGGAGCTTGCCAAACATAAATTACCTATTAAAACGCGAATGGTAACACGAGCATCATATCAAGGTTGATAACGATGAAAGATCGCATGAAAGCTTTTGAACTTCGGGAACTGACAGAACAGGATTTGCGAAATCGCCTGAAAGAGGAAGAAGAAAGCCTGGTGAATTTAAAATTTCAAAAAGCAATAAGCCAGGTAGAGAGCCCAATTAAAATTCGGACGACGCGACGTAATATTGCCGTGATGAAAACGGTTTTACAAGAAATTAAACTCCGACACCCGGTTTCTGAATCGGATTCATTGTCAAAAGGAAAGTAAGTTATGGAGAAATCTGAAGATATTGCAGAGCGTTCTACGCATCGGAAGGTTAGAACGGGTCGAGTCGTCAGCAATAAGATGCAAAAAAGTATAGTAGTAGCTATAGAACGCCGGGTTCCTCATCCACTATATAAGAAATATTTTACTCGAACAACGAAGTTCCATGCCCATGATGAAAAACAAGAGGCTGGAATTGGTGATCTGGTTAAAATTATGGAGACACGGCCACTAAGTAAAACAAAGCGGTGGCGGTTAGTAGAGATCGTAGAAAAGGTGAAGTGAGCAAAACTACTCGGATATTATATGATTCAGGAAGAAACAAATCTTGTGGTAGCAGACAATTCGGGGGCAAAAAAAGTGCGCTGTATTCGCGTGCTTGGCGGTCATGATCGGCGGTATGCTGGTGTCGGTGACCTTATTGTTGTCTCAGTGAAGAGTGCAATTCCAGGTGCAGGTGTGAAAAAAGGAGAAGTATCGCGAGCGGTTATAGTAAGGACAAAAAAAGAAACGCGGCGGAAAGATGGGTCATATATTCGATTTGATGAGAATGCAGCTGTGTTGTTGAACCCACAGGGTGAACCACGGGGGACCCGCATATTTGGTCCGGTTGCACGGGAATTGCGCGATAAAAACTATATGAAAATTATTTCTTTAGCACCTGAAGTATTGTAATTAAGTAAGGACGAAATGAAGATTCAAAAGAATGATAATGTAATAGTGATTTCTGGAAACGCGCGCGGGAAAACAGGTAAAGTCTTGAAAATGTTTCGTGATGAGAGTAGGGTGATCGTTGAAGGTGTAAATATTATCAAGCGTCATACCCGACCATCGCAAAAGAATCCACAAGGTGGAATAGTTCAAAAGGAAGGAACAATCCACGTCTCTAATGTAATGGTAGTTTGTCCAAAATGTAATACGCCTTCCCGGGTTGGAAGGAAATCAGTGACTGATGCCGCAACTGGAAGAAAACATACGATGCGTGTCTGTCGACAATGTGAAGAGATGTTCTAACATAGAATTTGTATATGGTAAAAGAAAAAACAAAAAAAAGTGTTAAACCGGAGAAAAAAACACCTGAAGTCGATCGTCAGGCACAAGAATCAGGTATTGCCCCTCGGTTGTATGATCGTTATAAAAATACGATTGTAAAAGAGCTGATGGAGCATTATCAATTTTCCAATGTGATGCTCGTTCCACGGTTAGAAAAAATTGCAATAAATGTTGGCGTTGGCCAAGCGACTCAGGAGCCCAAGTTAATTGACAATGTAGTCAAAGATTTAGAGATGATTGTCGGTCAAAAGGTAGTTATCACTCGATCTAAAAAGGCAATTTCAAATTTTAAACTACGTGAGGGAATACCAATCGGTGTTAAGGTTACCCTTCGACGGAAAAAAATGTATGAGTTTTTAGATCGATTTATCAATGTAACGGTGCCTCGAATCCGAGATTTTCGCGGGTTTTCTGAGAAATCGTTTGATGGACATGGCAATTACACGATCGGTATTAAAGAGCATATTATTTTTCCTGAAATTGATGTTGATAAAGTAGCAAAAGTTTTTGGAATGGACATTAGTATTATAACTACGGCAAGAAATGATCAACAGGCATATGATTTGTTGAAAGGATTTGGAATGCCATTTGTAAAAAGACAAGAAATCATAGAGCGGAAAAGCGCATAATTTCTGAAATCATGAGGAGAATGTAGTTGGCACGATTAGCAATGGTGGTTAAAGCAAAAAGAAAGCCAAAATTCGGCGTACGAAAGCATAATCGATGTGCTAATTGTGGAAGACCACGTGGATTTCTTCGTAAATTCGGGATTTGCAGAATCTGCTTTCGTAAAATGGCATTGGAAGGCAAAATTCCCGGTGTTGTTAAAGCGAGTTGGTAAAATAGAGTAAAAATTTATGCAATCAACAGACCCAGTAGCAGATTTTTTAACAAGGATTCGGAACGCAATCAATGCCCGACATAAAAGGGTAGATGTTCCTGTCTCATATTTAAAACGAGAAATTTCTAAGATCTTTCTCGAACAAAAATATATCAGTGGTTTTTCAGAGATCAATGCTGACCAACATGTTACACTACGGCTAACGCTGCGTTACGCAGATGGAGTAAGTGCAATTACCGGCTTACGTCGTGTCAGTAAACCGGGTCTTCGCATCTATGCTTCTAAATCGAAATTACCTCGTGTTCTAAATGGTTTGGGTATAGCTATCATATCGACCTCGAAAGGTCTTATGACCAATAAACAAGCTCAACTTGAAAATGTGGGTGGAGAGGTGTTATGCGAAGTATGGTAGCTCTATTAAGAGGAGAAAAACTGTGTCACGTATAGGTAAAAAACCCATTATCATACCGAAAGGTGTAAGTATTGAGAAAAAAGATGGGGTGCTGAAAGTAGTTGGACCAAAAGGGCAGCTAACGAACCATGTGCCTACAACGATCACAATTGAAACAAAGGAAAGCGAGATAACCCTCAGTCGCCCATCCGATACGAAGTTTCATAAGGCACTTCATGGAACATGGAGAGCGATCGTAAATAATATGGTGAAAGGTGTTTCTGAGGGATTTCAAAAAAAATTAGAAATTGTTGGAGTTGGCTACAAAGCCGAAGTAAAAGGAAAAAAAATTCAATTTGCGTTGGGTTATTCTCACCCTATATTGTTTGAACCACCTACTGGGATAAAAATTGAGATACCTCAACCAACAAATGTCGTGATTTCTGGAATAGATAAACAGCTTGTTGGTCAAGTCGCTGCAAAAATTCGGTCATTCCGTTTACCTGAACCCTATAAAGGTAAAGGCATTAAATACGAAAACGAATATATTCGTCGAAAAGCAGGTAAGGCAGCTGCAACAGCTGGAGCGAAGGTTGGATAATATGATTCACAAAAAGAGAAACGAACACCGCATCAGATTAAAAACACGAATTGCTCGAAAAATCAGATTGATATCAAGGCATCCGAGGTTAACTGTTTTTCGGAGTTCACGACACATCTATGCTCAGATTATTGATGATACGCAATCAAAAACAATCGCGATGGCTTCAACGTTATCCAAAGATTTGAAAGATGAATTGAAAAATATAAAAGATAGAAAAGAAAAAGCGAAGCGTGTCGGAATTTCCATTGCCAACAAAGCTCTAAGTAAAAACGTTAAAACGGTTGTCTTTGACCGTAGTGGTTATTTGTATCATGGTGTTGTGAAATCCCTGGCAGATGGTGCTCGTGAAGGTGGATTGGAGTTTTAGCGGAAATGGCGACCTTGGGTATATACGATTGCCGGGTCGTCTAATGGCAGGACAGCGGCCTTTGGAGCCGTCAGTGGAGGTTCGAATCCTCCCCCGGCAGCGAGAGTAAAATAAATTTAAGGAGTTATTGAATTTTGTCTAGAATTAAAGCTGGTGAATTAGATCTTAAAGATCGTTTAGTTCATATCAACCGAGTAGCTAAAGTTGTGAAAGGTGGCCGACGATTTAGTTTCAGTGCCATAATCGTAGTCGGTGATGGCAATGGTCATGTCGGTGTTGGGCTTGGAAAAGCAAACGAGGTCCAAGACGCAATCTCAAAAGGTATTGATGATGCTAAGAAAAATGTCGTCGAAGTAGCGGTAACAAACGGCACGATCCCGCATACAATATTTTCAAAGTACGGTGCATCGAAAGTTCTTCTCAAGCCGGCATCACCCGGTACAGGGTTGATCGCAGGAGGTGGAGTGCGAGCAGTGCTGGAATCTGCAGGTGTCAAAGATGTTTTAACGAAATCTATTGGTTCTTCTAATCCGCATAACGTAGTGAAAGCAACTCTCGCTGGACTTCTTAGCCTATCGGATGCACAAAGGATAGCCCGGCGTCGAGGAATGTCTGTGGAAAATCTTTTTAGTCCTGAAAAAGTGCAATCTATTACTTGATGAATAATGGTAAAAAAAATTAAAATAACACAAAAATATAGCCAAATCGATTGTCTTGAATCGCACAAACGGACAATCAAGGCATTAGGTTTGGGTAGACCTAATTATTCGGTGATCAAATCTGATACTCCACAAATACGAGGGATGATTAATGTTGTAAAGTACCTGATAAACGTAGAAGAAGTGAAAGATTAAATATGGCAACTCCAGTTTTAAGCAACCTTAAATATGCAAAAGGGGCTCGTCGGCGTGTAAAGCGAATTGGACGTGGTCAAGGTTCTGGCCACGGAGGTACTGCAACTCGCGGTCATAAAGGAGAAGGCGCTCGCTCAGGTACTCATTATCGCCCGTGGTTTGAGGGTGGTCAAATGCCTTTAATACGTCGCGTCCCTAAGTTTGGATTCCATAGTCCGTTTAAAAAAGAATTTCAAATTGTCAATATCGGAACACTTCAGCAACTTGCAACTAAGGAAAAACTTCCAAAAAATGTAGTATCTCCAGAGGTGTTATACAAAGAGGGAGTAATTTCAAAGAAATTTATCCCAGTAAAAATATTAGGTGAAGGAGAACTTGTTGCCAAGCTTGATGTAACGGCTCATGCATTCAGTAAAACAGCAGCTCAAAAAATAGAAGGAGCGGGTGGAAAAGCGATTGCAATCTCCGCGGTAAAAAAGTAACAAGTGGCAAAGCTTACTGAAAGTTTTCGAAATATTTTTAAGATCCAGGAGCTCAAGCAGCGGATAATTTTCACGGCGTTGCTGCTCGTTGTTGTTCGTTTCGGATCGCATGTGACCCTTCCGGGCATTGACGCACAGGTGCTAGGGGAGGTGATGCGGAATCAGGCAGCGAATACTATTTTCGGTTTGTACGATCTCTTCGTCGGTGGAGCATTTAGCAATGCAGCAATATTTGCTCTTGGCATTATGCCCTATATTAGTGCCTCCATCATTATTCAATTGTTGGGTGCCGTTATTCCTTATTTCCAAAGACTCTCAAAAGAGGGTGAGGAGGGAAGGAAAAAAATTACACAGTTAACCCGGTACGGCACGGTTGTTATTTCAATGTTACAAGCTTGGGGTGTAAGTGTACAGCTATCCAGTATGTCAGCAGCTGGTACGCCGATTATTCCTCCACAAGTTCAGGGATTCGGTTTTCACGTATCCACGATGATTGTTCTTACTGCTGGAACTATTTTTATGATGTGGTTAGGTGAGCAGATCACGGAACGAGGCATAGGTAACGGTATATCATTGATCATTTTCATCGGTATTGTTGCTCGATTTCCTCATGCCCTGTTGGATGAGTATCAACTTGTTAGCGCAGGTGCAAAAGGATTGATTGTGGAATTAGTGATTGTTGGTCTCATGGTTATGATTGTAGCAGGAATTGTCATGGTTACACAGGCAACACGTCGTATCCCGGTACAGTATGCAAAACGTGTAGTCGGTAGAAAAATTTATGGTGGGGTCACTCAATATATTCCTATTCGTGTAAATACAGCAGGTGTTATGCCAATTATTTTTGCACAGGCGATCATGTTCATACCGAATACCATTTTGACGTTTTTTCCTGATAGTGAATTTCTTCAGAGCATTGCACAGTATTTAGATTACACATCAATCACGTATTCTATTGTTTATGGATTGATGATTGTCTTCTTCACGTATTTCTATACCGCTGTTGCGTTTAACCCTAAAGATGTTGCTGAAAATATGCAAAAGCAGGGTGGTTTTATCCCCGGTATACGCCCGGGGAAAAACACATCTGATTTCATTGATAATATTTTAACAAAGATTACATTACCAGGTTCGGTTTTCTTAGCCATTATTGCTATTCTCCCTGCAATTATGGTGCGCATGGGTGTGACACCAAACTTTGCAAGTTTTTTTGGTGGAACAAGTTTGCTCATTATCGTTGGTGTTGGCTTAGACACATTGCAACAAATTGAATCCCACCTTCTCATGCGGCATTATGATGGATTCATGAAAACCGGAAAATTAAAAGGTCGACGGATGTGATCGGGATTGAAGAAGATCATGCGGCTAAAGAAATCAACCCAATCAATAGGAAATACGCTGATCAAATCTCCCGAAGAAATTTCTTTTATGCGGGAAAGTTGTAAAATCGTAGCTGAGGTACTTCGACTTCTAAAAACTATCATAAAGCCGGGAATAATGACGAACGAGTTGGATCAAATTGCTGAAGAGTTTATCCGATCACAGAATGCGGAGCCAGCATTTAAAGGATACAAGGCTGAGAACCAAAATCCCTATCCCGCAAGCATCTGTACTTCGATAGACGATCAGATTGTCCATGGTATTCCGAGTAATCGAAAATTGCGCGAAGGTGAAATTATTGCGATCGATGTGGGCGTAAAGAAAAATCAATTGTACGGAGATGGTGCGTGGACATTCCCAGTCGGTCTAATTTCTGAGGGTAAACGACGGTTGATGAGAACGGCTGAAGAGTCGTTATTCAAAGGAATTGAATGTGCTCGTGCAGGTAAGCATGTCCATGATATTTCAGCCGCGATTCAGACGTATGTCGAAAATGATGGGTACTCAGTGGTTCGGGAATTGGTGGGCCATGGGGTTGGACGTGCTCTTCACGAAGAACCCGCGGTACCCAATTTCGGTACTCCAGGAACTGGACCCTCACTACGAGCTGGAATGACGATTGCCATCGAACCAATGGTGAATGCAGGAGCCCATCAGGTTGTTGTAGATTCTGATGGGTGGACGATCAGGACTGCTGATGGCTCCACTTCCGCACATTTTGAACACACGGTGTTAATTACCGAACACGGACCCGAGATACTCACAACCTAATCGACTTGATGGCAAAGCAAGGACCCATAACAATGGATGGTGTAATTATTGACACACTTCCGAATGCGATGTTTCGAGTTAAATTGGATAATGAACATGAAGTCTTAGCGGTAATTTCAGGGAAAATGCGGATGCATTACATTAAAATTTTAGTAGGTGATAAGGTCACGGTAGAGATGTCTCCTTACGATTTAACAAAAGGTAGAATCACTTACCGTTATAAATGAGGAAAGTAGCATGAAAGTTCGGTCGTCAGTTAAAAAGTTGTGTGAAAATTGTAAAATTATCAAGCGTAAGGGAATCGTTCGAGTTATTTGTAAAAACCCCAAGCACAAACAACGCCAGGGATAATACAAATTATATTGAGTTGAACTATCATAAAGGATCATAGAGATGGCGAGAATAGCTGGTGTCGACTTACCAAAAAATAAACGGGCAGAAGTAGGCTTGACGTACATATTTGGTATTGGTCGGAGTAGTGCACAAAAAATTTTAACTCAGGCAGGTGTTGATAGAAATAAACGTGTAAGTGAATTAAGCGATGAGGAAGTGGCTAAAATTCGTTCCATTATCACGGCTGATTTTAAAGTGGAAGGCGCGTTGCGAAGTGAAGTACAAATAAATATTAAACGCCTCATGGATATTAATTCTTATCGAGGCTTGCGTCATCGTAAAGGGCTACCAGTCAGAGGTCAGCGAACAAGAACAAATGCACGTACTCGGAAAGGAAAGCGAAAGACCGTTGCCGGTAAGAAGAAGGCGATTGCGAAGAAGTAATGAAATGAATAAGTGAAAGGACGTTTTAAAAAATGACTACACCAACACCCAAACCTGCAGGGATTAAAAAGAAAAAGAAAATCCAAGTCGATGTCACGGGAAAGGTTTATATAAAAGCAACATTCAACAATGTTATCGTTTCCATAGCGGACGTTTATGGAAATGTTATCAGTTGGTCATCGGCAGGGCGAAATGCTTTTAAAGGGTCAAGAAAAAATACTCCTTTTGCAGCTCAGGTAACTGCTGAAGCGGCTGCAAAGGAAGCATACGACTTAGGAATGCGAAAAGTGGATGTTTACGTGAAAGGACCAGGATCTGGACGTGAAGCTGGTGTACGATCCTTGCAAGCAGCGGGGTTAGAGATTCTCAGTATCAGAGATGTTACACCGATTCCCCACAACGGATGTCGCCCGCCAAAACGCCGTCGTGTATAACAAGATGAAATTATTGTCATCATAAGAAAAGGGTACTATGGGTAGATACATTGAAGCAAGTTGTCGATTGTGTCGAAGGGAACGACAGAAATTATTTCTTAAAGGAACCAAATGTTTCACTGAGAAGTGTCCCGTTGAACGTCGAGCTTATCCACCGGGACAACATGGACAGTCACGGCGACAAAAAATTTCTGAATACGGAGTCCAGTTACGTGAGAAACAAAAGGTACGAAGGATGTACGGATTAATGGAAGAGCAGTTTAAGAATTATTTTGAAAAAGCTCTCCATCAATCAGGACGAACAAGTGAGAATTTAGTAAAAATACTCGAAAGACGCCTCGATAATGTTGTGTATAGATTGGGGTTCGCACCTTCTCGGAAAGCGGCTCGTCAGCTCATAAGTCATGGTCACATTTTAGTTAATAAAGATACAGTGAATGTTTCATCGTATCTCTTAAAAAGCGGTGATGTTGTACAGATTCGAGAAAAGAGCAAAAAACTCGAAGTCATTCATGCATCGATGAAGCGAATGAAAGACAGCGCTATGTTGTCTTGGCTCAGTCTTGATAAGGCGACCATGGCGGGAACGTTTTTGAATGTACCAGAGCGGGCAGACGTTCCACTTAATGCAAACGAACAGCTTATTGTAGAGCTTTATTCTAAATAAACCCTGTTCAATCAAATTTCATAACTTATGTATAATTTGAAACGCGGGAGAATGAGATTATGGTAACAACTAATTATCAGATGCCAGAGAAAGTTCTGTTAGACGAAGGAAATTATTCAAATACTTTCGGACGGTTCATATTACAACCTTTAGAAAAGGGTTTTGGTGTTACCCTCGGTAACGCTTTTCGGAGGGTTCTCCTTTCATCCTTGAACGGCACTGCATTCACTGCAGTCCGAATTGAAGGTATGCTTCATGAATTTTCAACGATACAAGGTGCCGTTGAAGACGTTGCTGAGATCATTCTTAATCTGAAGTCGGTCAGGATGAAGCTATTGAATAAGAAAATTACTAAAATCACGGTAGACCTGAAAGGACCGAAAGATGTTACAGCGGCTGATATCCAAAAGGCAAACCCTGACATAGAAATTCTTAATCCTCAACAGCATATTGCGACATTGAATGCTGAGACAGGATTCGAGATGGAACTTCGGGTAGGTCGAGGAAAAGGATATGTCTCGGCGGAGGAGAACAGAGAGATCGATCAATCACCCGGGTTAATATCGATGGATTCGATTTTTACTCCAATTAAAAATGTGCGATACTTTGTAGAATCAACGCGTGTAGGACAGCAAACGGACTTTGAAAAATTGATCATAGAGCTTGAGACAGATGGCTCGATTGCACCCGACGACGCTCTTGCTCAGGCTGCTGCTATTCTGCGAGATCATATAAACCTTTTCGTCAGCCTCAACATCGAAGCGGAAGCTGCTGAAGAGAAAATGGAAAAAGATTCTGAATACGCGCGGATTAGAAAGATTCTGCAAATGAACGTGGACGAGCTGGAATTGTCTGTGCGCTCTCATAATTGTCTCCGTGCTGCAAGTATTAAAACTATTGCTGACTTGGTGCGTCGACCGGAGCCGGAATTACTGAAGTTCAGAAATTTTGGTCGAAAATCACTGGCGGAGCTTTCAGAAATCATCGATGGATTTGGTTTAAATTTTGGAATGGACGTCGATAAGTATCTCCATGACGGAAACGATTAGTTTTTCAAGGGGTTGAACAATGAGACATAGAAAATCTGGACGAAAACTCAAGAGAACGGCAAGCCATCGGAAGGCACTTCTCATCGCTCTTTCGACAGCATTACTGCGCCATAAAAAAATACGAACAACTGTTGCCAAGGCGAAGGAAACGAGAATGTTCGTGGAAAAACTTATTACGCGTGCGAAGAATGCCGTGGCTGTGGAAGGCGAGAAAAAGGATGTTCATGCACGCCGGCAAATTTCAAAATATATCAAAGACCGTGAAGTGGTGAAGGAATTATTCAGCGAAATAGCACCCAAAGTTTCAACTCGCGCCGGGGGTTATACACGTATCGTAAAGTTAGGTCAACGACATGGTGATGGGGCGGAAGTTGCCGTTCTTGAGCTTGTAGATTATAACACAGGCAAGGAACCGGTTAAAACTACTGCGAAAGACCAGAAGACTAAGAAAGAACGCGCAAAGAAAAAAGCCGATGACTCGGCTCGTCGAGAAGAAGTGAAAGAGCAAAAAAAGACGGCAGAGGCTTCATAAATATTCAAAAATAAGATTTTCAAAAGGGGTTCCAGTGTTGAGGGAACCCTTTTTTATTCCGTTCGGGTTTAATACCCCGAAGCTTGCTTCGTTCTTTTTGGCCTCGTCATGCTGTCCCGATTTCATCGGGATGTTCAGCATCCAAGCGTTGCCAATCCGAGTTGTCCTGCGTTCAGATTCCGAACAGAAACATTTCGGAATGATGGCTGAGTTGGGTTTTCGGACACTCTCTTATCTTGCCGCTTGCCTGAATCTGGTGTTTAGAGGGATATCTCAGTTTTAGGTGTTGGTATTTTCGTCCCCTTTTGATACCCTCCGTAACTAATTAGACCTCAATGTCCGCTTTCATAGCCCTCCCACCGATTTACCCATTAATTTTAACTATTGTAAACTTTTTCGTTGCTTTTCTCCTTCAAGAAAATTACATTTATACAGTACATCATTATCAAGTGGGAGTAATAACCCACTGACCGAGTTGTAAGGACTGTTGAAATATTTTTGTTCGTGATGTAGTCCTTCTCACCATCAGAGCTTCGTTCTTTCCTAGTCTAGAATTCCAAGACTTTTAAAAATTTTTAGGAGGATTTATGAAAACCTTTGCAGGGATTTTATTATTTTTTCGTTGGGTGTTATTTGGCGCAGTTCTTCTTTTTTGTTGGGGGGAGACGACTCACCATTTTCTCTATGCCCAACAGAGTCGGTCTCCGGGTGCTTACTATCCATTCTTGGGAGGGAAAAGAGATCAATCTCAATCCAAATTTGTTGGTGGTGATAAAAGTTCATATTCGAAACTTTCCACAAAGGGCAAAGGCGCTAATTCTCAGACCAGCCGCAGAAAACCGACTAATTTTGAAATAGGATTATGGAGTGTGCTTGGTGAGATCGAGACGGGCTATC